>CAZESW010000337.1:0-1510 GCA_964514795.1 uncultured Alistipes sp. | reverse complement strand
AGGGCGTCCGCCTCGTCGAAACGGCCATCCGCCGCAGCACGGACTACCGCAACGGTAGCTGCGGGGTACAACTGAGCGAGAACCGAGATTACACCCACGCCTCCTCGGCGCATGGCATCTACCGTCAGTCCGTCGTCGCCGCTTATGAGGGCGAAACCCTCCGGCGCGAGTTCGTGAACGCGCGCCATCTGCGCGATATTGCCCGACGCCTCCTTGATTCCGATAATATTTTCGCACTCCGATGCCAGTCGGGCGACGGTTTCGGGAAGCATGTTCACGCCGGTACGGCCCTGAATGTTATACAGCACTATCGGCAGCGGCGAAGCCTTGGAAAGAGCCTTGAAATGACGGTACAGGCCCTCCTGATTAGGTTTGTTGTAGTACGGGCAGACGCTCAGCACCGCATCGTAACCGTCGGTGATGCCGCTTCGGAGCGTCCGTACCACCTCGCGGGTACAGTTGCCGCCG
Source organism: uncultured Alistipes sp. (assembly GCA_964514795.1). Lineage (GTDB taxonomy): Bacteria > Bacteroidota > Bacteroidia > Bacteroidales > Rikenellaceae > Alistipes. The sequence continues at coordinate 1,042 of CAZESW010000337.1, read as the reverse complement.
ATACCTATCATGAGCGGGATGCGTCCCGCTGTCTTCTCCTTTATGAATTCGGCGACCGCCTTCTTCTCGTCGGCAGTCAGTGTCGGCGATTCGGAAGTAGTGCCGAGGGCTACGATATAGTCGGCTCCGCCGGCGATTATGCGCTCGACAATCTGCGCGAGTGCCGCGAAATCGACCTCTTCATTGGCATCGAACGGCGTTACGATTGCTACTCCGACGCCCGAAAAATCATGTTTCTTCATCTCTCTATTCGTTAAAATAAACTGCCCTGCACGGGTGTGTCATTAGTTTTAGCATCGTTCGGCGCAGGCTGCTCCGATACGGATTCGGCATTTTTCGCGATTCCGGAGCCGCCTATCATCTCTATAAACTCCTTCTCCGAGAGAATCTTAACGCCCAATTTCTGCGCTTTCTGCAATTTGGTGGGTCCCATATTGTCGCCAGCCACGATGAAATCGGTATTCGACGAAACGCCCGACTGGTTTTTGCCTCCGTGAGCCTCGATAAGCTCCTTCAACTCGTCGCGGGTATGGTCGTAGAACTTGCCCGACACGACCACATTTTTGCCGGCGAGCGTTTCCGACTGCAACTCCTTCTGTTCCGCTTCGAACTGCAATCCGGCCGCCCGCAGACGGTCGATTATCGCGCGGTTGTCCGAATCGGCGAAGTATTCGATTATCGAGTCGGCGATTTTCGCTCCGACCTCGTCCGACTCCATCAGTTCTTCGGGCGTCGCCTGCATCAGTGCGTCGATATTCTTGAAATGCGCCGCCAGATATTTGGCAGTCGTTTCGCCCACGAAGCGGATGCCGAGACCGAAAAGAACGCGGTTGAACGGCACTTTCCTCGAAGCATCGACACTGCGCACGATATTGTCCGCCGACTTGTCGCCCAGTCTCGGCAGCGAAGCGAGGTCGATGGCACGCAGGTCGTAGAGGTCGGCTATATTGCGAATCAGGCCGCTCTCGAAAAGCAATTCGACCGTCTCCGCACCGAGTCCGTCGATGTCCATGGCCTTGCGGCGTATGAAATGGATTATGCG
>CAZESW010000336.1:0-1532 GCA_964514795.1 uncultured Alistipes sp. | reverse complement strand
TCGGTTATCTCCATGCGTTTTTGTTTCTCTTCAACAGCGACAGCCGTATGTACGCCCTGACGAACGGTTCGGCGATGTCGTAGAGGATGTGCCGTCCTGCGATTCCGATTTCGCCGAGCCGCCGCGATACGCGCAACGTGACGAATGCCGCTATGGCGTAGCGCAGTACGAGCAGTCCTGCTGCCGTGAGCCGGTATTCCAGAGGCATCAGGACTATCGCGCATATCGTCGCCGCGAAGAAGAGTACCCGCGCGACGAGTTCGAATGCGATGAAGTTCTTCGCTCCGAACGGATAGAATTTGCGTGTCGCTCCGCGATAGAGCGTCCGGTTGTACCACCACGACAGTCCGCCCCAGCGCTTCTCGATACATGCGGCACGCGGCGACAGCACGGGTGCCACGTTGTCGGCGGTGGCTATTCGCTGAACGAACAGGTCGTCCTCGCCGACGTTCATGTTCAGATAGTTGAAGCCGCGGACTCCGAAATAGAGCGTCTTCGTGAAACCGAAGTTGTGGTGCGACGCACCGAACGTTTTGCGGCGTATCGACGATGCTATCCATGCCATGGAGTCGGTCATGCGGTATTCGCGGAAGAAGTGGTCGAGAAATCCCGCCTTCGATTCGAATCCGCAGTAGCCGAGCACGATGTCGCCGTACATGAATCCTTTCGCCATAAGCGACAGCCAGCGTTTGGATGCAGGCGATGCATCGGTGGTCGTGATGACGATATGTTCGTTGGATGCCGCCTTGATTCCGACGTTCAGCGCCATCTTCGTCGATACGGGATAGCGCGGCGAGTAGTCTATCTGCGTGGTTTTCAGATGCCGGTAGAAGTTGCGCAGGCGGGAGAGGTCGGCGTAGAAACTCTCGTCGTTGCCGACATAGACGGCGACGACCTCGAAGCGGTCGTAGTCCTGCATGAGCAGTTTCACTAATCCTTCGTCGAGGTAGGTGAGATTCTCGGAGAATATCGGAACGATGATTGAAACGGGCGGTTCCGTGTCGAGAATCTTCGTCCGCTTTTGGAGGCGGAATCTCGATATCGGTGCGTAAACGGCTGCGTAATAGTAGATTTCTATTGCGAATGTCGCCAGAATGAGTATCGCGAGCGCTATGCCCTCCGTACCGTAAAGGTCGGCGACGGTGAAATATATTTCGGAAAGCTGTTCCATACGTTCCGCAAAGATAATAAAAATTTTTTAAGGGTGCACGGCGGAAAATCCGCCGTGCATAAAGCGGTTGTGGCATGTCGGCGGGAATAAATTATAAGGTCGTTAAGGTAACGGCGGCAAAGCCGCCTGTAAGGTGTTTAAGGCAGATAATGATTCCCGCAGAATTCGGCGACATTAAACACATGATTTACCTTAATTACCTTAAATTACCTTATTTTCTCGCCGCCCAAACTCTCGCCTTGGATACTCACGCTCGGCAATTCCCAAATAAATTTGGCATTGCCCTCGCTTATTCGTATCTTTGCAGTTATGAAATTCGTACTCCGACATAAAGACCCGCTTACCGAAGCCCGGGCAGGCG
>CAZESW010000335.1:0-1553 GCA_964514795.1 uncultured Alistipes sp. | reverse complement strand
CCCGTGATGGTCTTCATCAACAAACTCGACCGTCCGTGCAAAGACCCGTTCGACCTGCTCGACGAGGTAGAGAAGGAGTTGCAAATCAAGGTTCGTCCACTGGCGTTCCCGATTTCGAACGGTCCGACATTCAAGGGCGTATACAATCTTTACGAGCACAATATCAACCTCTTCACCTCCGACGAACGACAGACAGCGGATGCTTCGACGGTCGAAATCGACGACATTTCGTCGCCGCAACTCGACTCGCTCGTCGGCGACAGATACGCCGCACAACTGCGCAGCGACGTCGAACTGGTGGAGGGCGTCTACGAGGAGTTCGACCGCGAGGAGTATCTGAAAGGTCGTCTTGCGCCGATATTCTTCGGTTCGGCAATCAACAATTTCGGCGTTCGCGAACTGCTCGAATGCTTCATCCGCATAGCACCGTCGCCTCGTCCTTCCACGACGCAGACGCGCACGGTCGAGCCTGACGAGCAGAAACTCACGGGCTTCGTGTTCAAGATTCACGCCAACATGGACCCGAACCACCGCGACCGTATCGCCTTCATGAAGATATGCTCGGGCGTTTTCGAGCGCAACAAGAACTATCTGCACGTCAGCAGCGGCAAATCGCTGAAATTCTCGTCGCCGACGGCGTTCATGGCGGAGAAGAAATCGGTTATCGACTTCGCATACCCGGGCGACATCGTAGGTCTGCACGATTCGGGCAACTTCAAAATCGGCGACACGTTCACCGAGGGCGAGAAACTGAAATTCACGGGCATACCGTCGTTCTCGCCGGAGCTGTTCCGCTACATAGAGAATGCCGACCCGCTCAAATTCAAGCAGCTCGCCAAAGGCATCGACCAGCTTATGGACGAAGGTGTCGCCCAGCTCTTCACCTCGTCGCTCAACGGTCGCAAAATCATCGGCACGGTCGGAGCGTTGCAGTTCGAGGTTATCGAATACCGACTCGAACACGAGTACGGTGCAAAGTGCCGCTGGGAACCGATTTCGATTCACAAGGCGTGCTGGATTGAGAGCGACGACGCAGCGCAGCTCGCCGATTTCAAGCATCGCAAGCACACCAACATGGCCGTGGACAAGCACGGACGCGACGTTTTCCTCGCCGACACGAGTTACTCGCTCGCCCTCGCACAGGAGAAATTCCCTGCGATAAAGTTCCACTTTACCAGCGAGTTTTAATCGTTAAAGACCTTAAAGTCTTTAAGGTCTTTAACGAAACAGCCGCCACATTGAAGAATGTGGCGGCTGTTTTGATGAAATCGTCCGTCAGACTATTCTGCCTCGTAGCCGTCGGCCTTCGCACCCCACATGAGAGTAAACACGAACATGCCGACAACAGCAATGGCAATCATGCCGAGGAACACATAGTTCCAGCCGAAGTGGTCTACCAGAACGCCGACGCCGAGAGCCGACACGAACACGCTCAGATAGCCGAATATGCCCGTCAGTCCGTTTGCCGTCGCGGCAGCCTTCTTGGTCGCCTGATTTGCTGCGGCGATACCGATAAGTGCCTGCGGGCCGTAGATGCAGAATCCCGCCATCGC
>CAZESW010000334.1:0-1567 GCA_964514795.1 uncultured Alistipes sp. | reverse complement strand
TGATTGTCAGTCCGTTCCACGTTACCTGCGTATGCGAGGGGGCAGTACCGCGCACCGACACCGTCGCCATCGTTCCGCGGCCGTAGGATTTGATGAAAGTATTCGTATTTTGGAGCAGCACATCACCCATCGACAGCGCGATATTGTCGTGCAGGGCGACCGTATCGAGCCGTGTACGCTGAACGCCTATATCTTTGAGCAAACGGGTTCCGCGCACCTCGATTTTCTCGATTTCGACCTTGCGTTCCGTATCCTGCGCACGGACGGCAGCGGACGGCAGTGCGGCGACCGACACGGCGGCGGCAAAAAGCGATATGTATTTCGGCAGGCGCATCGTCAGTCGGAATATTTGAAACAGAATGCGCCGGGGGTTATGCCGACACGGAACGAATCCGTCAGTTCGCCGTTCCGGGAATAGCGGTAGACCGTACCGTTCTGCACATAATCGACGGCATCGGCGACGTAAATATCGCCGTTGCGCGAATCGACCGCCAGTCCGTAATATATCGTCCCGCGGTTCTCTATCAACGGAGTCTGCGGCAGCTGTTCGGCATCGACCGCCATTTTCACGACGTCGTCGTTCAGGAAATAGAGGTTTTCGCCCTCGCCGTCGATGCACAGTTCGGACGGCGCACGGTTCTCGTCGAACCAAAATGTCCGCTCGACCGTCTGCCGCCTGGCATCTATGCGCCACAGCGAAGCCTGCGCGTCCATCGACTGACCGCCGCCGCACAGACACCATATTTTGCCGTTACGGTCGAGCACCATCGAATCGGGCTGACGTCCGACCGCTATTTCGCCCACTATCTCGTCGGTCTGCGAGTCGATGACGAGTATCGTATCGTCGTAAGACCAGCAGCAGACGAAAACATAGCGTCCGTACTGCACCATCCGTTCGGTCGATTTGTGGTCGCCAGTGTCGATAGCGCCGACGACGGCGTTCGTCCGCGGATTGACGACCGAGATGCGGGCGGCATACAAATCGGTTACGTATGCCTTTTCGTCCGAAACGAAATGGATATATCGGGGCGACACAAGTCCGCGGATTATGCCGCAGACCTCGAAAGTCGAGAGGTCGAGGGCATACACGACACCCGAATTGTTCACCACGACATACCCTTTGCCGTCGTGAACCGTCATCGACTGCGCCACATCGCCGAGCCGCGCGCCGTTCGCACGCATGAAAACGTCGTTCAGACACTCGCCGCTGCCGGAATCATAGTAAGAAAGCGAGGCATTGCCGTACATGAAATTGCCCTCGTTCAGAATGAACAGCCCCGACGAGCCAGACACGTCGAAACGTTCGAGTTCGGGCGCACCGTATTTTATGCAGCCTGCCAATGCAAGCGCACAGAGAGCGGCGAACATGTACGACAGACGGCGCGACATCAGTTTCTGCCCGTTATGCGGTGATAGTCCTTGATTGCCGTGACCTCCGTAGATGCTTCGCCGAGACGTCCGCTCTTGGCATTGACGCCCGTCTGAATCTTCACGAAGCGGATTCGGTCGAGATGCACCGGTTCGCCGTCGGCATTCACGGCGTTGGAGATTTTCAGCAGCGTAAACC
>CAZESW010000333.1:0-1567 GCA_964514795.1 uncultured Alistipes sp. | reverse complement strand
GGTAAGGTATATTTTTTGAACCCGAACGGACAAAAATCGGGCGAAATTTGTTTTGTGCATCGAAAAATTATTATTTTTGTAAAAAATAGACATTTGTACATTTATGGAATATGCAAATCAACTGAAAGAGTATGCTCCGGCGCAGTCGGAGGCTCAGGTGGCGGAGACGGTAGCCCGCATTAAGGAAGCGGCCGCGAAGAACCATACGGCGGACGTCTACAAATTCTGTCTGTCGGCGGTGGACCTCACGACGCTGACGTGCAACGACTCCGTCGAGTCGGTGACCGATTTCGCCAAGCGCACCGTGACTTTCGCCGAGAAATATCCGGAGATTCCGAACGTGGCTTCGATTTGCGTCTATCCGTCGTTCGTCGAGACGGTCGGTCTGGCGATAGACGGCACGCCGATGCGCATCACGAGTGTCGCGGGCGGATTTCCGTCGTCGCAGACGTTCCTCGAAGTGAAGATGCTCGAAGTCGCAATGGCGGTCGAGAACGGAGCGGACGAGGTGGACATCGTGCTGAATGTAGGCAAGATGAAGACGGGCGCATACGACGAGGCTGCGAACGAGGTCGAGATGATACGTTCGGAGATGGGCGACGACATCGTGCTTAAAGTGATTATAGAGTCGGGCGCGCTCAAAACTCCCGAACTGATTCGCAATGCATCGCTGCTTTCGATGCTGGCGGGTGCCGATTTCGTGAAGACCTCGACTGGCAAAATCGACGTTGCGGCAACTCCCGAGGCGGCTGTCGTGATGTGCGAGGCTATCAAGGATTACTACGGGAAGACATCGCGCAAGGTCGGCTTCAAGGCTGCCGGCGGCGTGCGCACTCCGGAGGATGCCGCGCTCTACTATACTATCGTCGAGGAGATTCTGGGCAAGGAGTGGCTTACGACCGACCTGTTCCGTATCGGAGCGTCTTCGGCCGCCAACAACCTGCTCTCCGCAATCGTCGGCGAACCGGTGAAACATTTCTAATCTAACTGATTGGCGATAGGTGCGGCTCCGGCATTCTAATAAGGTGTTTAAGGTCGATAAGGTGAAATAAAGTATATAATGTTGCTGGAAGGCGGGAATCATTAAATACCTTAACTACTTTATAGCGGCAGGCTGAAAAGCCTGCCGCTGACTTTAACGACCTTATAGCCGCCGAAGTTTTCGGCGGCTGACCTTAAAGACCTTAAAACTCTCCCTACAAAATCTTCTTCACCAGTGCGAACAGCCGGTACGGCATATAGCGGAACGGCAGGTCGGGCCATGTCGGGGTGGTTACGACCGCGCGTCGGTGCGAGAAGACGTCGAAGCTCTCGCGGCCGTGATAGCGCGACATTCCCGAATTTCCGACTCCGCCGAACGGCAGGTTCTCGTTGGCGATGTGCATTATCGTGTCGTTGATGCACGCTCCGCCCGAAGAGGTGCGGCGCAGTACGACGTCGCCCATTTCGCGCGAACCGAAGTAGTAGAGCGCGAGCGGCTTTTCGCGCGAGCAGACGAAATCCATAGCCTTATGCGTGTCGTCGAAGGTGAGCAGCGGGAATATCGGGCCGAAAATCTCCTCCTGCA
>CAZESW010000332.1:0-1576 GCA_964514795.1 uncultured Alistipes sp. | reverse complement strand
CTTTTTAAGTTATACGGCCGTTACAATCGCAAATTCCGAGCCACGAACAGAACATTCGGCGGAATAATTCGGGAGAAAAAATCCGTCCGTCCGCGTCAGTGGCACAGAAATCCGGCAGCCAGGCGCTCCCGTATCGGCAGGTCGTACAGCTTGACGCTCGCATAGGCGACCGCTATCGAAGCGGCGAATATGGCGACAGCCATCCAGATATGGGTTCCGAGCGGAGCATCGGCATGTTGCGCCGCCCAGTTCATCTGGACATATATCATCGGATAGTGGGTAATATAGAGCGGATAAGATATTTCGCCGAGGAACTTGCATATCGCCGTGGTTTTCTTTCCTTCCAACGGGCTGCCCGCACCTGCCGCGACGACCGCAGGAAAGACGAAAAGTATCGCTACGGCGCAATATATGCCGTTGAGCCACGGGTGCGAATCTCCGCCGACATGCGGCACGACGAGCACGGCGGCCACTGCAAGCGAACACCAGAACATACCGCCGCGATTGATTCGTATGCGCCAGCCGAGACGATAGAGCAGCAGACCGCACAGGAAAGGATAGAGCAGACGGCAGATGCCTATATATATTTGGTCGGGGGTCAGGCAAAAGCCGCCGATAACCGTATACCTGGCATACGAGCGCGCTTCGAGAAGCGAGAAGACGTCAAGATTCAGAGCCACATCGACCGTAAGGAATGCCGACAAGAAGACCATCACCGCGAGAAGTTTGGTTCCGATACGCCGGAGAAACAGCGCGTACACGATATTGGCGACATATTCCCACATCAGCGACCATACCGCACCGTTCAGCGAATTGACCTCCTGCCAGCCGCGGATATCCATCGACGGCGGAGTCGGTATCATCAAGCAACCGAGAACAGTTACGAGCAGCAGTTTCCACCACGGGGTCTGCATCACGAGTTCGAACCCCGGCGCACCGCCCATATAGAACCAGAACGCGCCGATGAGGGTGCCGAGGACGACCATAGGCTGCAATCTTATCAGTCGTCGTTTGAAGAAATCCCAGGTCGTCATCCTGCTCCACCGGTTATCGTAGGCATAGCCTATCACGAATCCGGAAAGTATGAAAAAGAAATCGACGGCGAGATAGCCGTGATTCAGAATCTGCTCCGACGGTCCAGCCGAATAGGTTTCGAACAAATGGAACGCCACGACAATCATCGCAGCGACGCCACGCAGTCCGTCGAGAATCTCGAACCGCGGTTTGGACGACAACATCATACTTTCGGTCTTCATATTAAATACGGATTAGCGTTGCAAAGTTACAACATGCAATTTTAGTCATATTTATCCATATTGCAAAATTTTATCCTATATTTGCACGCACCGAAACCGGATTGACGGTACTGCCGACAGCCGGACGCAGCGTCGGATTACACGGAATCTCTAATTTTGCCACGATGAAAATCGAACCAGAAAAAACGGTCGCCTTTACGGGACACCGCACCTACGGCGGCGAGTGCGGCGAATGGCTCGCAGACGCCATACGGAAGTTTCATACCCGGGGGTATCGCACGTTTTTGAGCGGAATGGCAATCGGGTTCGACCTTGCGGCG
>CAZESW010000331.1:0-1586 GCA_964514795.1 uncultured Alistipes sp. | reverse complement strand
CGGAATTCGTTCACCAACGAGTCGGCGACAATCTCGGCGCGACCGTCGGACGAGTAGCGCACCGCCTGAATGCAGCGGCCCGACGGGATATAATACTTGGCGGTGGTCATCTTCACGTAGCTGTTGTAGCCGACGGGGAGGGTCGATTGCACCAGTCCCTTGCCGAAGCTGCGCTGACCGACGAGCACTCCGCGGTCGAGGTCTTGTATGGCGCCCGAAACGATTTCGGCGGCCGAAGCCGTATTGCCGTTCACGAGCACGGCGAGCGGAGTATCGGGCAGCAGCGGTTCGTACTCGGTGCGGAACTCCTCGACGGTGGCGCTGCGACCGCGGTTTTCGAGCACCTTGGTACCCTTCGGCACGAACAGCGACAGAATTTTAATCGCCGACTGCATCACGCCGCCGCCGTTGTTGCGGTAGTCGAGAATCAGTGCGCGGAGGTCGCCCCGCTCCTGCAACGAGAGAATCGCAGCCCGCATATCGTCGTAGCAGGTGTCCGTGAAGTCGGCATGGCGGATATATCCGATACCGTCGGCGACATATCCGGCATACGAGATGCTCGGAATGGCGATACGTTCGCGGCGGATTTTCACCTCCTCGCGGTTGCCGCCGATAAGTTTCTCGACAGCGACCCTGACCGTCGTGTTCGGTTCGCCTTTCAGACGCGAACTGACATCGTCGGTCGTCATTCCCCGGGCATCCTCGCCGTCGATAGCGACAATGCGGTCGCCTATCGTCAGTCCGGCACGGTCGGCAGGCGAGCCCTTATAAGGTTCGGCGATAATCACATAGTCGCCGTCCTGACGGATAAGTGCGCCGATACCGCCGTATTTGCCCGTCGTAAGCGTCTCGAATTTGGACATCTCCGACTCGGGCAGATACTCGGTGTAGGGGTCGAGTTTAGACGTTATGCCACGTGCACCGTTGAGCATCATATCGTCGGACGAAATCTCGTCCACGTAGTGCAGCGAGAGCTCGCGCATCAGGTTCGCCATGATTTCCATGTTGCGACCCAGCCCGAAATCGTTCCTCGCGGCGAACACTCCGGCGAAAAACAGCATTGCCGAAGCAGCTGCCGACGCCGCAATCTTCATATATGACCGTCTATCCATTTTTTCTTCTGTTATAATTACTTATATAGCCTTCGAGCCGTATTGCAGTCCGCACGACCGCACGACGGATGCCCGTAATTTCGAGCCACTGTCCGTACTGCTCCACCACGATTTCGTCTTCCCAAAGGTAGAACATCCGCTGCACATGTCCGGCACGGAACACCAGCCGCCCATCCTCCTCGCCGACGAGCGTATATCCCGCAGTCTCGAACGCCGCGAAAATCTGTACGCGGTTGTCCGCCATGTCGCCCTCGATACGGCGCGTGATGAACGACAGTTTCGGGTATATCGCCGACATGGCGACCACCGCCGCAATCATCAGCCATCCGCGCGGAGTTCCGACGAGTATAGCCCAGTCGTCGGCGAGCGTCAGCATCGTGGCTCCCGCCCTGTTCATCGCGAACATGAACGCCACATACAGAACGCACAACGCCGCAAAATATTTCAGACTTCGGATAAGGTATTTCTTCATAG
>CAZESW010000330.1:0-1657 GCA_964514795.1 uncultured Alistipes sp. | reverse complement strand
CTACCTTTGCGGATATGAATTTCATGAAAAAACTGTACGACTGGATGCTCTCGTGGAGCGAATCGCGCTGGGGGGCATTGGCTTTGTTCATATTCGCATTTGCCGAATCCTCGTTCTTCCCCATTCCGCCCGATGTGCTGCTGATTGCATTGTGCATCGGTGCTACGAAGAAATCGTTCCGCTTCGCCGCGATATGTCTTGCAGGCTCGATTGTCGGCGCTATGGCTGGTTACGGCATCGGCTATTTTCTGTGGCAGTCGCCGTCGGGCGAATATACGGCGTTGGCGAATTTCTTTTTCGACCATGTATTCTCTGTGGAGGCGTTCAACAGAGTGGCGGAACTCTATAACCGATACAATTTCTGGATAGTATTTACGGCAGGATTCACGCCGTTGCCATACAAACTGTTCACGATTACGGGCGGACTGTTCCATATAGATTTCGCGATGTTCGTCATCGCTTCGACGGTTTCGCGAGGATTGCGGTTCTTCCTTTTCGCCGCGCTGATATGGAAATTCGGAGGACCGATAAAGACTTTCATCGACAAATATTTCAATCTGCTTGCGATTCTGTTTACGGTGATTCTGATAGGTTCGTTTATTCTGGTAGGCAAACTCGTTTAGCGCAATGAAACATTTCGGACTTATCGGATACCCTCTGGTTCACTCGTTTTCGGCTTGTTATTTCAATGATAAATTTAGGCGAGAAGAAATAGATGCCGAATATTCGCTGCTGGAAATTGCGTCTATCGGGGAACTTGAAAAATATGTCGGCGGATTAGTCGGATTCAATGTTACGATACCTTACAAAAAGGCTGTTATACCCTACCTCGCGCAGATTTCCGACGAGGCTCGCGCAGTCGGAGCGGTAAACTGCGTAAAGGTGGAATCCGACGGCGGACTGCACGGATACAATACCGATGTGGTGGGAATCCGCGCGACATTGGCACAGTGCGGCGACCTGTCGGGCACGAAAGCGCTGATTCTCGGCAGCGGAGGTGCTGCGGCAGCTGTAAAGTTCGTTCTGCAAGAGTCGGGTGTGGATTTTATGACGGTATCCCGAAGCGGCGACCGGGGAGACTGCACGTATTCCGATTTGACCCCGGAGTTAATCCGCGAACGGCGGTTGATAATCAATACTACCCCGCTCGGAATGTATCCCGAAACAGATGCGATGCCCGACATACCCTATCCGGCACTGACCTGCGACCATATTCTGTTCGACCTTATCTACAATCCGGAGCAGACACGATTTCTGAAAGAGGGTGCGGCGAGAGGTGCACGGACGTTCAACGGATGCGAAATGTTCGTCCGCCAGGCGGAAGCGTCGTGGCGCATCTGGAATCAGTGATTGTTATTCAATCCCAGCACTTTCTCGGCTCTCTCGATGTCGTCGCGGCGGACGAGAAGTTGTGCCGGAATCACGCCCAGATAGATGTCCGACGTGTGTCCGTTGTATATCTCCGCATGTATTCCCGCGTTGGTCAGCGCGCTCTTTGCCGTTTCTGCCTCCATCGACGTGGAGTATTCGGCTATTATCATCAAATCATTATCCTGCATGGTTTTCCGAATTAAACTTAGAAACTGTCTTGAATTTTATTATAAAATGTTTTCAGTTACCGTCCAAATCGTTTCGGCTTCTTTGAGGTGCTTTTCGG
>CAZESW010000329.1:0-1668 GCA_964514795.1 uncultured Alistipes sp. | reverse complement strand
CTCTAAGGTCTCTAAGGTCTCTAAGGTCTCTAAGGTCTCTAAGGTCTCTAAGGTCCCCTCCTGCCTATTGTCAAACAAAAATCCCTGCCGGTTGATGCCGGCAGGGATTGCGATACTAACCGCGTCGTTGTCCGATTATTTCTCCGGACGCATTACGACGTAGGTCATGTTGTTGTCTTCGAGAATCTTCTTTGCCAAAGCCTGAATGTCGGCGTTGGTAATAGCCGAAACGGCTTTCTCGTAGTTGGAAATCTGGTCGATTCCGCGATAGTAGTAACTGTCGATGAAACTCAGCCACGACTGGTTGTCCTCAATCTGATTCTTCCAGTTTTTGAGCAGGAACTGGCGGGTCTTCTCGACATCCTCGGTGAGAGGTCCCTCCTCCGCAATCTTTTTCAGCTCGTCCATTACGATTTCGCTCAATTCGTCGGCCATCTCCTCGTTGGTGTCGAAGAAGATGCTGAGCATATAGTTGCTTTCGAAATCAGGATAAATCTGGCCGCGTACTCCTACGCCATAGGTTCCGCCCTTCTCCTCGCGAATCGAAATGAGATAGCGCGAACTCAATGCCTGCGACAGGAAAGTCATGGCGATTCTGTTTTCGAGCGTGTAAGGAATCTCGCCCGTGAATACGCGGTAAACACCGACTTTCGGCTGCTGCATCGGAGCCTTGAAATCGTTCATTGCGATGCCCTTTACAGGTCTTACGCCGTCATCGACTCTTGCGAGCTTCTCTTTCGTTACAGGCAGCGAGCCGATATATTTCTCGACAAGCGGTTTGAGCGTTGCCAAATCTACGTTACCGACGATGGTTACCGTAAAGTTCTTGGCGTTGGAGTACAACTGCTTGTAAATGGCAGGCAGACGGTCGAACGAAATCTTGTCGAGCAGTTCCGGCGACAAGGTCTGTTTGCGCGGATGGTCGCCGTACAGAGTCTTGGTAAGTTCCTTCGAAGCGATGTAGTCGGGACTGGTTTTCAGGTTCTCCACATAACTGCGGAACTGGTTGATTGTAATATCGAAATCGTCCTTGTTGAAACGCGGAGCCGTGAAATAGAGATATTGCAGCTGCAACAGCGTTTCGAGGTCCTTCGGCGAACCGCTGCCGACCATCTGCGTCGTGAAGTCGGACGGCATCATCATTACACGCGCGCTCTTGCCCGAAAGCAACTTCTTCAAATCGGTCGCCGAGAATTTGGACACACCCTGATTGCCTACGATATTGGTGAAGAAACTTGCGGTCGGGTAGTCCTCGTCGCTGAGTGCCGACGTACCGGCATGCGAGCGGAAGTTCACGATAACTTCGTCTGCCTTGAATGTCGTCGGCTTTACGATTACCTTGATTCCGTTTTTGAGCGTCCATTCGGTCGTGCCGAGAATCTCGTTCACTTCGGTTTTCTTCACCGGCGAGCCTTTGAGAGCCTTCTCGTTGGCGATAAGCGGTTCCTTGACGGTGTTGTCGGCGTATGCCTCAACTTCGGCGGCATTTACCTTGGCGATAATGGCCTTCACGTCATCCTCGGTCGGATTTGCGATGCCCTCCTTAACAGGAGCGTTAATCGAGATAACCTGATTCTCGTCCTGAATGTACATTTTGAACATCTGATTGATTTCGGCAAGCGAGATGTTCTTAATCAGCGTGCTGTCGAGTTTCCACTCGGTCTCTGC
>CAZESW010000328.1:0-1670 GCA_964514795.1 uncultured Alistipes sp. | reverse complement strand
GAGGAACTCGTTAAGCGCATGGAGAAGAGCGGCGCGAAGGCATACCTCGTGAACACCGGCTGGAACGGTACGGGCAAGCGTATCTCGATTCGCGATACCCGCGGTATCATCGACGCTATCCTCGACGGTTCCATCAAGACCGCCCCTACGAAGAACATTCCTATCTTCAACTTCGAGGTTCCGACCGAACTTCCGGGTGTAGACCCTAACATCCTCGACCCTCGCGACACTTACGCTGACGCAGCAGAGTGGACGAAGAAGGCAGAGGACCTTGCAGGACGTTTCATCAAGAACTTCGGCAAGTACACGACCAACGACGCCGGCAAGGCACTCGTTGCAGCAGGCCCTGAGTTGAAATAATCAGCGACCGCATAAACGACAAGGCAGGATTTCCGTCCTGCCTTGTTTTTTATTCTCCCCAACGACCTTAGAGTCTTTAAGGTCGTTAGAGACTCTAATGACTTTAAGGACGCCCCACTTTCGCTCGTTTTTCGATTGTCGTACATCATTTTTTTGTACCTTTGCGCTCGTATAAAACACAATTGCAATGAAAAGCGATTTTCTGGTAATCGGTTCGGGTTCGGCGGGACTGAGTTTCGCGCTCAAAGCCTCGCGCATAGGCAGCGTTACGCTCGTAACGAAAGGCGAACTCGTCGAATGCAACACCAACTATGCACAGGGCGGCATCTGTTCGGTAACCTATCTGCCCGACACGTTCGAGAAACATATCGAGGATACGCTCGTCTGCGGAGCGGGCAAGTGCGACCGCGACGCCGTGGAACTCGTCGTAAGACGTGCGCCCGAAATGGCGAAAGACCTCATCGAATGGGGCGTTGATTTCGACCGCACCGAGGACGGACGGTTCGACCTTCACCGCGAAGGCGGACACTCCGAACACCGCATCCTGCACCACAGCGACCTGACGGGTGCCGAAATCGAACGCGCTCTCATCGAGCAGGTTCGCAACAATCCGAAAATCACGGTGCTCGAACACCATTTCGCCATCGACCTGCTGACGCAGCACCATCTGGGCGAAATCGTCACGCGCCACACCCGCGGACTCGCCTGCTTCGGCGCGTACGTTCTCGACACCGAGACCAACGACATAAAGACGATACTCGCCAAGTTCACCGTCGTTGCGGCGGGCGGATGCGGCAACATATACAACACCACGACCAATCCGGTCGTAGCCACAGGCGACGGAATCGCAATGTGCCACCGCGCCAAAGCGATAACCCGCAACATGCAATACATCCAGTTCCACCCGACGTCGCTCTATCACCCCGGCGAGCGTCCGTCGTTCCTCATTACCGAGGCGATGCGCGGTTACGGCGGCATTCTGCGATTGCAGAACGGGCAGGAGTTCATGGACAAGTACCACCCGATGCGTTCGCTCGCTCCGCGCGATGTCGTGGCGCGCTCGATAGACCACGAACTGAAAATCCGCGGCGAGGAGTTCGTCTACCTCGACGTTACGCACATGCCGGCGGAACAGACGCGGCACCACTTCCCGAATATCTACGAAAAGTGCCTCTCCATCGGCATCGACATAACGAAAGACATGATTCCGGTATGTCCTGCGGCGCACTACTGCTGCGGAGGCGTAACGGTGGAGATTATTCATATTGGCTGTTTCGAGGCGAGGATAAGATGCCCACTTGTTGGGGTTG
>CAZESW010000327.1:0-1672 GCA_964514795.1 uncultured Alistipes sp. | reverse complement strand
ACATGCAACTGTTCGGCGGCACGGGTCAGTGCCACATAGAGCAGATTTATCGCATCGACATGCGAATAGACGGTCTCCTCGTAGAATCCTTCGGCGAAAGCGGAATCGGCGACCGTTTTGTTGAACGAAACCGGAAATGCGCCGAGCCCTTCGATTCCGCAGCCTGACGACGGTTCCGCCCAAATCGTATTCTTCTTCCAGCCCGAACTTGCCGACGGATTCAGTTCCCATTTGCAGTATGGAATTATTACCACCTTGTTTTCCAGACCTTTCGCCTTGTGTACGGTCATGATTTCAATTGCCGATTCGCTCCTTTCGACGTTTACGGATTTGCCATCGCCATTCTCGTCCCACCATTTCAGGAACAGGGCGATATCTGCGACACGGTTGGCGCAGAATTTCACGACTATCTCGTGCAGTGCCTGTACGTATGCCGTCTGTCCGTCTTTCTCGGGCGAATATTTCATCACGATGTTTTCGAACGCCTCTTCGGGCGACATTACGCGCAGCGAATCGAGGAAAGCATTTTCTTCGTCAGTCAGCAGAGCCTTGAAATCGCAGTTTTTGCGGTAGCGGTCGTATATCGCAAGGCTCAATCTGTCGCGGCGGTTCACGGCGAGCCGCAGTATGGCGATGATGAATGCGACGGCTTGGGAGTTGTTGAGTTTCAGTGCCTCCTGCGTCATGACATCGAAGCGGTAGCGCGGGTCGCCTTCGTCCTTGACGGCGAGAAGCTGCCGTGCGATTTCGTATCCGTCGTTCTTGCTGCGGACAAGCACGGTTATGTCGCACGGACGATAGCCCTTGTCGATTATACTCTTGACGCGTCCGACGATATCCGGCTCCTCGCGGCATACGGTTATGTTCACATATCCGCCGTTCGTGCATTTGCGCTGCGGTTTTTGGCTGTGTCCGGCGTATGCACGCAACAAAGTGTCGTGCAGATGCGCGAACGTCGTTGCTGAAATTTTCGACTGTTCGCGTGCTGTTTCGAGCATCGCATTGAGTTCCGCATTGTCGAGTGCCACAGCCCGGTCGAAAATCATGTTGTTGAATTCGACGATTGTCGGCAGGCTTCGGTAGTTGCTGCCGAGCGTTTCTATTTCTGTATCGCTGCGTCCGAGTTCTTCGGGCGCTATCGAGCCGAGAATATTCCAGTCGCTGCCTCGCCATCGGTAAATCGACTGCTTGATGTCGCCGACGAGCAGAACCGATATGTCTTCGCACTGCGACATGGCGTTTCGCAGCAACGGCAAAAAATTGCGCCACTCACCGAGCGACGTGTCCTGAAACTCGTCTATCATGTAGCGTTCGAAACGGTTGCCGACTTTCTCGTAAATGAACGGCGTGTCGCTCTCGGTGATGAACTGCGAGATTATGTGCTTAGTTTCGGATAGGAGCATGGTATTCTCCTCGCGGCATATTTCGAGCGATTTGCGGTATAAGTCGTTGAGCAGCGCGAAACTGCGGTAGTTCTGCAAAAGTATCGTTTTGCTGTTGGCAAGTTCCTCCACCTCGGAAACGTCGGCGCAGACCTTGTCGAACAGCGGCTGGATGTTTTGTGCGAGAGCCAGCATGTCGGACGTTGCCTTGCGGGTTTTGGCGAACCATTTGTCGGGCGTTCCGCCGATAAGTGCGGCTGCGGTCTTATTGGGTTGCGCAATCTCTCCCG
>CAZESW010000326.1:0-1700 GCA_964514795.1 uncultured Alistipes sp. | reverse complement strand
TCGGGTCCAGTGCGAAGTAGGTGCGGTGATAGATTCCGAACGAATATGCGTTGTTGGAGTAGCGCATGTTGCCGACCGAAATCGCAACGTCGTTCGATTCGCCGAGGTCGAGGGTCGCGTTGCCGAGATTGCCCATTATGTGGGAGTATCCCAGCCGCAGACCGATACAGTTGTTGTCGCGATACATGTAGCCGACGAACGGCTTGACGGTCACGACCGAACCTTTCAGCTTTATGTCGTCCAGAATCAGTCCGATGTCGGAATCCTCGCTCGAAATAGTTCCGTAGGATGCCGTCAGACCGAGCATCGTCTCACCCTTGAACGAGAACTGGTTCTTGTTTATCTCGCGGTCGATTCGGTTGCGCTTTATCGTAGGTTTCCGTCGGTTTGCCGCCGAATCCGCCTGCACGGTCTGCACTGTGCGGTCGGACTGCGGCGCTGTAACTCCGTATACGGTCTGGGCAGCGGCCGTCTGTGCGACGAACGCTGTTGCAAGCAGTGTGATAATCTTCTTCATTCCCATCGTCGTTTACAGATAAAATGCGACGCCTACGCCGATTGAAAAAATATTGAGACTGAAATTCATCATGCTCGATGTCGTGTTGCCGACCGTAACCTGATTGTGCACCTGCTGGTTGCTCGAATAGTTGATGCCGAGCACGCCGACATTGATTTCGACGGCCATGTTGTTGGTCAGGAACGCTACTACACCCGGGTTTACGCCCGCCGAGATGTTGAATGCCTTCGAGTATGTTCCGCGAATCGGCGAGCCTTCGGCGAATTTCGACTGCGAGCCGCCTAACGAGAGTTGGAACTCGGTGAATAGTCCGATACGCTTGTTGCGGCGGCCGAGCGGAATGTACTGCCGCCAGATGGCGATGATGTCGTAAGAGTGTCTGAGTGCGTAGTAGTAATCGACGCCGAAGTTCAGCGCACTGTCGCCCTCGCCGAGATTCACTCTCGCACTGTCGATGTTGAGGAACGAACGCGAGTATGCGAATTTGACTCCGACTATCGAGTTCGGCAGTAGCGAATATCCTATCAGCGGACTGACCTTGACCGTGTAGCCCTCCGAGTTGATACCCTCGACAACGAGCAGTTTGTAGTCTTCGTTGGAGTGGGTCGAGTAGGAGAGCGTACCTCCGAACACCCATTGTCCCGCAGGCACGATATGGGTTTTGAGGTTGGAAATTCCTCGCTGTTTACGGATTTCGTTGCGGGTCATCTCTGTGACAGGCTTATCGACGGCGAGTGTGTCCGCCGCCGATAAGTCGCCTTGCGCAAAAGCGTTCAGAGTCGCTGCAATCGATATTGCCGATGCCGTCAGTATCTTGCTTAATCGCATCTTCGATGTTTAGTATACCAGTTCCACGTCGTCCACATACATCCACGAGTCGGTACTTCCGCAGAAGTAGTCGCCGTAGCCGCTGCAAGTGAAGGTCAGTATGAGGTAGTTAGGAACTTTCGTCTGATTCTTGTACGTTATCGGAATCTCAATCATCGTCCATTCTCCCAGCGATTCGTAACTTTCGCGCACACCGTAGGCGAGTACGGTCGAATTGTTCACCGGGTCGAACAGCGTGTTTTCATCACGGGTATCGACGCGGTAAGGCTCCTTGCGGTCGCAGAGGCAGACGAATATTTTGTTGAGGTCGGTTCCGGTACCCGGTTTACCCACGTTTTCGTTGATGGTTCCGCAG
>CAZESW010000325.1:0-1707 GCA_964514795.1 uncultured Alistipes sp. | reverse complement strand
CCCCGCGGCTTTGCCTGGCTCGATACCGGTACCCACGACTCGCTGGCCGAGGCCTCGATCTATGTCGAAGTGCTTGAGAAGCGCCAGGGGCTGAAAATCGCCTGTCTTGAAGAGGTCGCATACCGTCAGGGATGGATCGATAAGGCGAAAATGATCGAATTGGCACAGCCGATGCTGACCAATCAATATGGCCGGTATCTCTTGAAAGTCGTCGAGGAGATGGAGCGAACGGGAATCCGGAATTTAGATTAGTCCAACTTGTAACTCTCCGATGGAAGTAATCAAAACCGCCATAGAGGGCGTAGTTATCATTGAGCCGAGCATCTATACGGATGCTCGCGGCTATTTTTTAGAAAACTATTCCAAGAAGGAGTTCGACGAAAAGGTCCGTCCTGTCAACTTTGTACAGGACAACGAATCGTGCTCGACGAAGGGCGTGATGCGCGGCCTTCATTTCCAGTGTCCGCCCTATGCCCAGTCGAAACTGGTAAGGTGCGTAAAGGGGGCCGTGCTCGACGTGGCCGTAGATATCCGCAAGGGCTCACCGACTTATGGCAGGCATGTCGCCGTCGAACTGACCGAAGAGAATCACCGCCAGTTCTTCGTGCCCCGCGGCTTCGCCCACGGCTTCGCCGTGCTCTCCGACATCGCCGTGTTCCAGTACAAGTGCGACAACTACTATGCACCGCAGGCCGACGGAGGCATCTCGATTCAGGACTCTTCGCTCGGCATCGACTGGCGGCTCGATCCCGCGGCTGCCATTCTCTCCGACAAAGATCTGAAGCATGCGCTGCTTCAGGATTTCGATTCGCCGTTTAACTATCATATAGACCTCTACGCAGAATGAACATCCTTGTAACCGGGGCCAACGGACAGCTCGGCCATGCCGTGCGCATCGCCTCCGCGCACTCCGCCGACCGCTATCTCTTCACCGACGTCGCCGAACTCGACATTACCGATGCCGAGGCGGTGTGTGCGACTGTGCAGGAGCAGCACATACAGCTTGTTGTCAACTGCGCGGCCTACACGAACGTCGACAAGGCCGAGGAGGATGCTGAGTTCGCCGAACTCCTGAACGCAAAAGCCGTGCGTAATCTGGCCGAGGCCGTCAAAGCCAACGGAGGAACGCTTATCCACATTTCGACCGACTACGTCTTCGGCGGCAGTCGGGGCAACACCCC
The DNA here is from genome assembly GCA_964514795.1 of uncultured Alistipes sp. GTDB lineage: Bacteria > Bacteroidota > Bacteroidia > Bacteroidales > Rikenellaceae > Alistipes. The sequence goes on along the minus strand of CAZESW010000325.1, from coordinate 526 downwards.
GCGCACGGAAGAGGAGCCGGCCAATCCGACCGGAGTTTACGGCGTCACGAAGCTCCACGGCGAGCAGGCGATCGCCGAGAGCGGCGTCAAGGCGCTTGTTTTTCGCACGGCCTGGCTTTACTCGGAGGTCGGCCGAAACTTCGTCAAAACGATGCTGAACCTAACCGCGACCAAACCGGAGTTGCAGGTCGTATTCGACCAGGCCGGTACGCCGACCTATGCACAGGATCTTGCGGATGCGATCTGCTACATCATCGAACATCGCCTGTTCGAGGGAAACGAGGGCATCTACCATTACTCCAACGAGGGCGTCTGCTCCTGGTTCGATTTCACCAAGGCGATTGCGGAGATCGCCGGGCATGTCGGTTGCGACATTCAGCCCTGCCATTCCGACGAATTTCCGTCGAAGGTCGTCCGCCCTTCGTACTCCGTGCTCGACAAGAGCAAGTTCAAGCGGACCTTCAATCTGCGCGTTCCCTACTGGACGGACTCGTTGAAAATCTGTATCAAAAACCTGCAAGCAAAT
>CAZESW010000324.1:0-1710 GCA_964514795.1 uncultured Alistipes sp. | reverse complement strand
TCGAGGCGGCGGGGTTCAAGTGCTCGGTCGCATAACGGCCGTTTCGGACATTTGCGGGGTCGCCGTGTGATTCCGGGTATGATGTAAATAGTTATTTTTGCGCAAAACAAACAAATATTGGAAATATGCAACAGGTTGAAGCATGGATGATGATTCCTTTCGGGCTTATGCTGCTCGTCATTGCGGTGGCACCGTTGGTGGCGGAGCATTGGTGGGAGAAGAATCTCAACAAACTGATTTTCGTTTTGGCCCTGTCGGTTCCGACGGGTGCCTATATGGCTTATGCGGGACTGGGCGACAAGGTGGTGCACCAGCTGTTTTTCGACTATCTGCCGTTTATCGTGCTGCTCGGCGCGCTGTTCGTCGTTACGGGCGGCATCCATATCAGGTACAACATGGCCGGCAAACCGCTCGTCAATTCGCTCGTGCTCTTCATCGGATTCAATATCGCGTCGTTCATCGGTACGACGGGTGCGGCGATGCTGCTTATACGTCCGCTGCTCGACATCAACAAAGACCGTCAGTACAAGGCGCATACGATATGTTTCTTTATCGCGCTGGTGGCCAACTGCGGAGGAGTGCTCTCGCCGCTCGGCGACCCGCCGTTGTTCCTGCTCTATCTGCGCGGTGCGTCGTTCAACTGGTTCTCCCATCTCTTTCCGGAGTGGGCGTTCGTCGGCGTGGTGCTGCTCGCTGTCTATTTCCTGACCGATACATATTTGTATCGCAAGGAGCATCGGCTCGACCCTGCTCCTGCCGCAGATGACGAGGAGGACGAACCTCTGCGCGTGTCGGTGTCGGGAGCGATAAACGTATTCTATATCGTCGGCATCGTTACGGCGGTGGCTTTCCTCAACGAATCGCATGTCCCGGCAATGGGACGCGAGGATGCTCCGCTGTACATGAAATTCCTGCGCGAGATAGTTCTCGTCGTCATAATCCTGCTGTCGCTCTATACGACCAAAAAGCGTGTCCGCCGCGAAAACAACTTCTCGTGGGACCCGATTCTGGAAGTTGCGATTCTGTTCGTCGGAATCTTCGTCACGATGACTCCTGCGCTGCTCTATCTCAATACCCATGCGGCGAGCCTCGGTCTGTCGAAACCGTGGGAGTTCTTCTATTCGACTGGTCTGCTCAGTTCGTTCCTCGACAATGCGCCTACGGCCGTGGCGTTCCATACCGTGGCAGCGGGATTGCCTGAGGCTGCGACCGCAGAACTCGTGGCGGGTGTGCCGGAGATGATTCTGCGTGCGATTTCGCTCGGCGCCGTGTTCTTCGGTGCGCTGACCTATATCGGCAACGGCCCGAATTTCATGGTCAAGGCTATCGCCGAACGCGACGGAGTGAAGATGCCTTCGTTCTTCGGCTACATGTTCAAGTTCTCGCTGGTGGTGTTGCTGCCGGTTTATATACTTGCGCAGTTGATATTCCTGTAATTCGGTGCGACATAACGGGCAATCTGCTTCGTCGTTTTCGGCATTCGGCTTCGGTCATTTACGGCGAGTAAACTCCCTTGCCTCAGCCTTAACGCCTTGCATATTACCCGCTCTGCCGCACCGAGGCAACCGCGCAAAAGGATAATCCGCAAACAGCAATCGGCTCGGAGGTTTCCGAGCCGATTGTTGTTTTTTAGGGACCTTAATCCTTCTACTGCACCACTATCCCCGCGACGAGAGCCATTCCCGATTTCTCGTTGATGGCGCGTACGAG
>CAZESW010000323.1:0-1716 GCA_964514795.1 uncultured Alistipes sp. | reverse complement strand
CGATATTTTCATAGCAATAAGGTCTTTAAGAACTTTAAGGTCGTTAATGTCCTTGTTTTCGCTCTGCAAATTGTGCTCCACAACTGTTGCCGATTCGCAAATATTCGCTATCTTTGAGGTTAAATATAAAAACTGTTTCCGAATATGGCTGTATTCAAGGTCGAAGGCGGACACCGCCTTTCAGGAGAGATAACCCCGCAGGGCGCCAAGAACGAAGCGTTGCAGGTGATTTGCGCCACGCTGCTCACGGCGGAAAGGGTCGTGATAAGCAATATCCCGCAGATTCTCGATGTTATGCAACTTATTGATTTGCTGCGTGCCATGGGGGTGGAGGTCGAGCGGCTTTCGGATGATACCTATTCGTTCGCGGCGAAAAATATCAATCTCGACTATCTGCTGAGCGACGACTATCGCCGTCGTGCACAGCGTCTGCGAGGTTCGGTGATGATTATAGGCCCGCTGTTGGCGCGTTTCGGTATCGGATATATCCCGAAACCGGGCGGCGACAAAATCGGCCGCCGAAGACTCGACACCCACTTCATCGGTTTCCAGAAACTGGGTGCGAAGTTCGATTTCGACGCCGCCGAGTCGTTCTTCTCGGTGCGCGCCGAACGGTTGCAGGGCTGCTACATGCTCCTCGACGAGGCTTCGGTGACGGGTACGGCGAATATCGTCATGGCGGCTGTGCTCGCCAAGGGCAGGACCACGATTTACAACGCTGCGTGCGAACCTTACGTCCAGCAACTGTGCAAGATGCTCAACCGCATGGGAGCGAAGATTTCGGGCATCGCGTCGAATCTGCTCGAAATCGAGGGCGTCGATTCGCTCGGCGGTACGGAGCACCGTCTGCTGCCCGACATGATTGAGGTCGGCAGTTTTATCGGCATGGCGGCGATGAACCGTTCGGAACTGACCATCAAGGATGTTTCGTTCGAGAACCTCGGCATCATTCCGGCGCAGTTCTCGCGTCTCGGCATCGTCTGCGAGCGACGCGGCGACGATTTGTTCATCCCGCAGCAGGATCATTACGCGATAGAGAGTTTCATCGACGGTTCGATTATGACCATTGCCGATGCTCCGTGGCCGGGACTGACGCCCGACCTGCTGTCGGTGTTCCTCGTGGTGGCGACACAGGCGAAAGGCTCGGTGCTGATTCACCAGAAGATGTTCGAAAGCCGACTGTTCTTCGTCGATAAACTGATAGATATGGGTGCGCAGATAATATTGTGCGACCCTCACCGTGCCGCCGTTATCGGACACGACCACCGTGTGCGGCTGCGGGCTACGAAGATGACTTCGCCGGATATCCGTGCGGGAGTGTCGCTGCTTATTGCCGCGATGAGTGCCGAGGGTGTCAGCACGATACAGAATATCGAGCAGATAGATCGCGGCTACCGCGATATCGAGGGCCGACTGAACGCCGTCGGAGCACATATCGAGCGAGTGGAAGATTGTTTGTAGGAAAAAGTCCCTAAGGACCTTAGAGACTCTAAGGTCCCTAATCGACAACCGTCCGAAGCGGTATTGCGAAAATTGTAAAGTAATAACATAGATTAAAGTATCGACCGAAACAAAAGCCACCTTTACAGAACTGCGGCGACAGGCGAGAGCAATAAAGCTTGTTTATTGCCGAGCCGCCAAAGCAGAAGAACCGAAGGTTCAAAGGGGGTTGGGGGATAGGTAACACCGAAACATTTTTCGGACGGAGCCATTCCC
>CAZESW010000322.1:0-1721 GCA_964514795.1 uncultured Alistipes sp. | reverse complement strand
TTGATTTGGTTGGCGACGATTTCGGGAAGTAGTTTTATACGGTCTGCCATTATTCCTCCTTGTAGTCGTTCGGTACGATTGTTATCGGTGCATACGGGTCGAACTCCTCGGTCGGCTGCTCGGTTTGGACCGCTGTCGTTTTAGCTGTCGTGAAGGCGGCTACGATGCGCGGATAGAGCATGTAGACGAATGCGAGCAGCAGAGCGACACCCGCAATGACGACTATCGGCGAGGTGTTGCGCCGTTCGGACTGCTGCGCACGGCGAGCCGTCCGCGCTTCGCGCCGGGTGCGGATATATTGTCCGACCTCGTACTCCTTGCCGCTGTCCTCCGAACTCTCGCCGCACAGTTCGCGTCGTCGTTGGTCGCGCTGCTCCTTTTCGGGGTCGAAATATCTCGGCGTGTATTTGAATTCGTTCGCCTTGCGTTTGTATGGAGTGAACCAGCCCATATTCAATAAATTGTATGTTTATCTGAAAAAATTCTTCATCCGTTCGAAGATATTCTGATTCTCGACCTTCTCCGCATGTTTGAAATTCGGCATCGACGCGAGTTTCTCGACGAGCTTCTTCTCCTCCGAATTGAGCGATGTCGGAATCGTTATATCCACAACAATAAGTATGTCGCCGCGACCGTAGCCGTTCACCGACGGAAGTCCCTTGCCGCGCAGACGCAGTACCTTGCCGGCATGCGTTCCGGGAGCAATCTTGATTTTCGCCTTGCCCTCGATTGTCGGCACCTCGACCTCGCCTCCGAGCATCGCCATCGTAACGGTGATGTTGAGGTTGTGAATCAAATCGTCGCCGTCGCGCATCAACTGCGGGTCGCGCTCCTCCTCGATTACGACGAGCAGGTCGCCGTTCACTCCGCCGTGACGGGCGGCATTGCCCTTGCCCGATACCGTGAGCGCCATTCCCTCGCCGACACCGGCAGGAATGTTGATTTCGATGATTTCGCTGCCCTTGACGATTCCCTCGCCGCCGCACTTGTCGCACTTCGCGGTGATGATTTTGCCTTCGCCGCCGCATGTAGGGCATACACCCTGCGTCTGCATACGTCCGAAGAAGGTATTCTCGACGCGGGTTACCACGCCCGTTCCGTTACATGTCGAGCAGGTCGTGTAGGACGACGAATCCTTCGCTCCCGAACCGCCGCACTTGTCGCAGACGATATATTTGTTCACTTTCAGTTTCTTCGTCGTGCCGTTGGCTATCTCGGCGAGCGTAAGTCTGACCTTTACGCGAATGTCCGAACCGCGGTTCACATGACGTCCGCCCGAACGGCCGCCGCCGAATCCGCCGAAATGTCCTCCGAATATGTCGCCGAACTGCGAGAATATGTCCTCCATCGAGAATCCTCCCGCACCGCCGAATCCGCCGAAACCGCCTCCGGCAGCACCGCCGTTCATGCCCGCATGTCCGAACTGGTCGTAACGTGCGCGCTTGTCGGGATTCGACAACACGTCGTAAGCCTCGGCAGCCTCCTTGAACTTCTCTTCGGCCTCCTTGTCACCCGGGTTCTTGTCGGGGTGGAATTTGATTGCGGCCTTGCGGTACGCCTTCTTTATTTCGTCGGCATTGGCGTTCTTCTCGACGCCCAACACCTCGTAGTAGTCCCTTTTCTCTGCCATGTCGTTACTCTCCAACAACTACTTTCGCAAAACGCAGCACCTTCTCGCCGAGCATGTAGCCGCGCTGTACGACATCTATTACCTTGCCTTT
>CAZESW010000321.1:0-1732 GCA_964514795.1 uncultured Alistipes sp. | reverse complement strand
AAAAAGGCGGGATTTCCCGCCTTTTTTATTTCTTCGCTCCGCTTTCGAGGATGGAGACTATCGAATAGAGGGTGAAGCATATCGCTCCGAAACCCGTCACCACACGGGCGGCGACGAAATATTTCGCGTCGAACATCGCCGCCTCGAACAGGAATGCGGCGAGGAAAAGACATGTCAGCGCTGTAAGTACCGGAATTATCGGTATGCGCGACGCGAGTGGAAAATCGGCATGCCATATCTTCGCCAGCAGTATAACCTTGCTCGAAATGCTCCAACATATCAGCGCAAGACCTATCAGCACGAATCCGACGAAATTTATCGGCTTGCCGATGTAGGCGAATATCATCACGAGTCCGAGGATGAATGCCAAAGCACCCATCACGAGCACCAGCGTAATCCATTTTTTGCCCTCGAAAAGCGTGTAAGTGCCGCGAACCTGACGGGCTATGCTCGCGACCAGCGCAATCAGCGACGTGCATACGCACGAAATGCCGAACAGTACGCAGCCCGAAACTATGTGTTCGGCGGAGCGTCCGACGACGAATACCACGAGACACCACAGCCACATTGCGGCGGCGATTGCCGATACGACATAGATAAGCGCCGAAGCCTGTCCGCGCGAGAATCCGGCGGGATTGACGGCGAAAGTTCCGTCGGCGGAGTTTTTGGGAATCAGCGAGAAGCGTGTCGATGCCGTCGCTGCGGTCGATACGCAGGCGGTGATGAATCCGAGTCCGCAGACGACGTGTCCCGTGACGAATCCTCCCGCCATGTCGGAGGCGAGAATCAGTATTCCGCAAATCAGCGTCACGAGTGCGCACGAGTAGCCGAGAATCGGGAAGAAATACTTTGCCGTCTCGTTGTAGGTGCCTATAATCTGACGGATTATCGTTGCTGCGGTGCAGTAGAGCGCGACGCATATAGCGCCGAGGAAGAATACCACGGGGCCGGCTGTCAGTCGTGCGACGTCGTGTCCCGATGCGAATACATACGCCCCGAAGGCGAAACAGAATGCGCCCATAAGAAGCGGTATGGCGCGAAAAAGGATACTTATTCCGTGATTCATGGCAGAAATTTTTTTGTCGGTCGGGAGCGCTGCAAATTCCGAACCAGTTTTTTATTAAGGACCTTAGGGTCTCTAAGGTCTTTAAGGACCCTGAAAGCCACCGGGTGACAATCCGTAACTTTTCCCCTCAAAAAAGTCATGATTTTGTGGGAAAAATACGCCGAAAAGCGTATCTTTGCAATATTGAGGTTAAAAATCGTAACTTCATTGCGGCGACGACTGCGAGAAAGAGAGCGGCGGCAGCCTCCGGAATGTGGAAATTTAATAAACAAGATACTGATATGTACGGAGATTTCAAGGAGTTCCTCTGTGCGGAACTCGAATCCATCAAGGAAGCGGGACTTTACAAAAGCGAACGTGTAATCTGTTCGCCGCAGAGTGCGGAGATAGAGGTCGGCGGCAAACCGTGCCTCAACTTCTGCGCCAACAACTATCTGGGTCTGTCCGACAACCCGCGGCTTATCGAGGCTGCGAAACGGGCGATGGACAGCCGCGGTTACGGAATGTCGTCCGTGCGTTTCATCTGCGGATGCCAGGACATTCACAAGGAGCTGGAACGTGCCGTCGCCGACTATTTCGGCACGGAGGATACGATTCTCTATGCCGCATGTTTCGATGCCAACGGCGGCGTCTTCGAGCCGCTCTTCACCGAGCAGGACGCCATCA
>CAZESW010000320.1:0-1733 GCA_964514795.1 uncultured Alistipes sp. | reverse complement strand
GCTGGCTCGACGGCGGTCTGCAACCGCGCGCCGTGAGCCGCGACCTCGACTGGGGTATTCCCGTGCCGGTCGAAGGGGCGGAAGGCAAGGTGCTCTATGTGTGGTTCGACGCTCCGATAGGGTATATCTCTGCTACAAAAGAACTTACGCCGGACTGGGAAAAATATTGGAAGAGTGGGGATACCAAACTCGTCCACTTTATCGGCAAGGACAACATCGTTTTCCACTGCATCGTCTTCCCGTCGATGCTGGCTGCTCACGGCGGATATATCCTGCCCGAGAATGTGCCGTCGAACGAGTTCCTGAACCTCGAAGGCGACAAGATTTCGACCTCGCGCAACTGGGCTGTATGGCTTCACGAATATTTGGAGGAGATGCCGGGCAAGGAGGATGTTTTGCGCTACGTTCTCTGCGCGAACGCTCCCGAAACCAAGGACAACGATTTCACATGGAAGGATTATCAGGCGCGCAACAACAACGAACTCGTCGCCGTACTGGGCAACTTCGTGAATCGTGCGCTGGTGCTTACCAAGAAATATTACGACGGCACAGTTCCCGCATGTGGCGAACTCAACGACTACGACAAGGCGACAATCGCCGAACTGTCGCAGATTAAGGCGTCGCTCGAAAACAATATCGAGAACTACCGTTTCCGCGAGGCTTTGAAAGACGCGATGAATTTCGCCCGTATCGGCAACAAGTATCTCGCCGACACCGAGCCGTGGAAACTTATCAAGACCGATGCCGAGCGCGTAAAGACCATTCTGAACATCGCTTTGCAGATTACCGCCAATATCGCCGTGGCCTGCGAGCCGTTCATGCCGTTCACCGCCGGGAAGATTCTGCGTATGCTCGACGTCGATAAGTTCGGCTGGGAGCGTCTGGGCGCGATGGACCTTATCGCTGCGGGACACACGATAGGCGAGCCGTCGCTGCTGTTCGAGAAGATTGAGGACGATGTGATACAGCGTCAGCTCGACAAACTCGCCGCAACGAAGGCTGCCAATCTCGCTGCCGAGGTGAAGGCCGAGCCGCAGAAGGAGGAGTGCTCGTTCGACGATTTCCAGAAGATGGATATTCGCGTTTCGACGATTCTCGCTGCCGAAAAGGTCGCAAAAACGAAAAAATTGCTCAAACTGACCATAGATACGGGTATCGACAAGCGTACTATCGTGTCGGGAATCGCCGAGCATTATTCGCCTGAGGAGCTCGTCGGCAAGCAGGTGCTTGTGCTGGTGAACCTCAAACCGCGCGAATTGAAAGGTATAATGTCGCAGGGTATGATTCTGATGGCGGAGGACGCCACGGGTCGCCTGCGCTTGCTGCAACCGGACGACAAGACCAATGCAGGAGCAATGGTAGGGTAGTCCGTGTACAAATTCTTCATGTGTGTCCGGTATTGTTCCCCGTGGAACAATACCGGCTTTTTGTTGGCAAAAGATAGGGATTGTTCCTCGTGGAACAATCCCTTGTCTTCTCTCCTTAGGGATCTTAAAGACCCTAAGGTTCTTAAAATTTCTTCTATCGCCCGAATTTTACTAATAAAACATTGACATCTGCCGGCGAAACACCGGGGATTCGGGAAGCCTGACCGATGGTCGTCGGGCGAATGCGCATAAGTTTCTGCCGCGCCTCGATGGTGAGCGACTGCATCGACATGTAGTCGAATCCGTCGGGAATGGCTATATCTTCGAGCCGGTGCAGCTTCTCGGCGACCTGTTTTTCGCGCTCGA
>CAZESW010000319.1:0-1747 GCA_964514795.1 uncultured Alistipes sp. | reverse complement strand
TCGCGATGATTTTCGCACCCTCGGCACCGACAATCTGCGCCATGTTGCCGTTGTAACGCTTCACTTTGCCACCCACGACCGGCAGCCGGAGATTCGAGGTCTTGCCCGAAAACGAAGCTCCCGTCTTGTTGCCTTTGGTGAGTTTGCGCAACTCGCGTATCGCCTCGTCGAGTTTCTCCTCCTGTTGGAGTTTGGTGCGCAGGACGGCCTGTTCCTTCTTCGACATGCGGCTGACGGTCTGCCGTGCGGTTTTGGCATCGCGCCGCATCCGTTCGCGCTGGTTGTCGAGTTCGCGTTTCGAGGCGGCGAGGTTTTCGCGCTTCTTCGCCAGTGCTTCGCGTTCGCGTTGCACATCCTCGCGGACGACGGCGATTTTGTCCATCTTCTCGCGATGACGCTCCGTCGCGGTCCGCAGCGTGGCTATGCGCCGCGCCATGTCGGCGAACGATTCGGCGGAGAATATGTAGGCGAGCCAGTTGCGGAAACGGTAGTTGCGATATGCCGCACGGGCCATTTCGCGACAGCTGTTTTCGAGCGCAGCGAGCTGCCCCGACAGTTCATCGACGCGCTTCGACGACTGCTCCACTTCGGCGTTCAGGCTCTTTATCTGCTTGTTGGTGGCGTTGATGAGCGAATTGCGCTTCTCTATCTGCTGCGTCAGCAGACGAACGCGCTTCTGTGCCGACGCCTTGTCCTTTTTGAGCGTCGAGAGCTGTTTCTCCTCGTTGGCTATGCTTCGTTCGAGTTCGGCTATTATGCGCCGCTGCTCCTCCGCCTTCTTGCTGTCGGCGGTCTGTGCCGCGAGGGGCGACAGGGCGGACAGAAGGACGAAAATTGCGGTGAATACCGTTGCGTACAGTCGTTTCATCGTTCTGGTTTTTTCTCGGTTCGGGCTTCGTTCGGGTCGGTGCGGTATTTCTCGCCGGTCAGACGGCGTTCGATTTCGGCTGCGTCGTAACCGCGTTCGAGAGCCTTGCGCCAGTATGTTTTAGCCATGAATTTGTCGCCGAGGGCATCGAGGATGTCTCCGTAGTGGAGCGCCATTTCGGGCGACGAGTTGCGGTCGAACGACAGGGCCTGCTGCATGTACTTCTTCGCCTCGTCGTAGCGCCCGAGACGGTAGAATACCCATGCCAGCGTGTCGAGGAAGGTGGCGTTGTTCTGCGAAAGCGCCGTCGCGCGTGTCGCCATCGACAGCGCACGGTCGAGATTGCGCCCCTCGACGCTGAGGAAATAGGCGTAGTTGTTGAGCACCGACGAGTTGTCGGCGTAGTATTTCAGTGCGCGTTCGAATGCCGCATAACAGCGTTTCATGTCGCCGCGCTGATGCTCCGTATCGCCGATGAAGCCCCACAGACGACCCCGCAGAGTGTCGTTCTGCGCATATTTCAGGGCCTCCTTGTAGGCCGCTATCGCTTCGCCGTGCCGTTTGGCTATCGCGAAGACGTGCCCCTGCTGCGCCCGCATTTCGGCATCGCGCGGATAGCGTCGCAAAGCCGAGTCGAGATAGAGCGCGACGGAATCCATGCGTTCGAGATAGCCCTCGATTTCGATTATACGCCCGAACTCCTCGACCGAAGCGGTCTCCTCGTCGAGATTCTGTTTGTAGAGCGACAGTGCCGCCTCGATTTGGCCCGTCGCTATCAAGTGTTTGGCGTACAGTTCCGTAACCTCCGGCTCGTCCGGATAGTGAATCATCAGTTTGCCGGCGAGAGCGTTTATCTGCGGATAGTATTTGCGGTAGAAA
>CAZESW010000318.1:0-1754 GCA_964514795.1 uncultured Alistipes sp. | reverse complement strand
TAAAATTAATGAAAAAATTAACTCTCGATGAAGACGAGCTGATCTGCGATCTGCTTCGCTATCATGTAAATGAAGATATGACCCAACATATTCTCAAAACCATCGGAAAGGACAATTGGTCGCGAACTATCTTGGATAATGCGCAATCGAATCTTACGGACAAACATGAGAGGTATTTTTAGTAGGCGGTCGTTTCGTTGTTAAAGATGTCGATAAGCATATTTTATCCATTGAAGCTGCATAGGGTTCGGCAGATGGGACAACAAGGCGTTACGCCATTTTACCGGACCAAAGGCTGCTTCTTGTAAAAAATAAAAATTATGTTACTTTTTATTGTATGGGGTCTATTGTTCCTTATTTTAGCAATTTATAACAAGTATTTTCGTCTTTATCTTTTGCATATATTGATTTCTAACCGGAAACTTACAATAGTTTTTATTATGTATTTTGTATTGTATTTTTTGTGTCTTTTATCATAACTCAAACAAAATGCACATATTTTTGCATCAGATAGTGTGTAATTTTGCTGAACATTTTGCGGCGGGGCAAACCAAGAGGTTGCGAATGCTCGTAACCTCTTGGTTTTATTGATAAGGGATTAACTTCGCTATGCTCGGCTGCTGCCTCGCACCGCTCGTTGATCCCTCGACTCCCAAAGGAAGTAAAACATTGCTGTCGAAGTCGTACAATGTACGATACCTTTTGTTGTATATGCAGGATAGACCGAAAATAAATTTTCCCTATCCTGCCTATACAACAAAAGCCACTCTCCCGAGTGGCTTCGATGCAATGTTTTGTTTCTCTGTGGGAGTTGAGGGATTCGAACCCCCGACCCTCTGCTTGTAAGGCAGATGCTCTGAACCAGCTGAGCTAAACTCCCGTTTCGGAGTGCAAATATAGATATTATTTGTGAAACATCAAACTTTTTTCGATTTATTCGTTAAAATTCTCAAAAATTATCGATATTTAGAATATATTCATTATCTTTGCATAAATATTTAGGTAATGGGTAAGAAAGACGAACGTATAGGAATTATCAAGCGCATAATCAGCGAAGAACTCGTGAGTTCGCAGGACGAACTGATAAAACATCTGGAAGACCGCGGCATAAAGGCCACACAGAGCACTCTGTCGCGTGATTTCAAGACGATAAACGTGCTCAAAACTCCGCATCCGGAGAAGGGTTATATCTATGTTCTCGGCGACAATATCGTGAACGAAACCGTCGGCGGCGGAACGGCGAACATCGACGACGCCATAATAAATATCCGTTTTTCTGGTAATATCGGCGTGATAACCACCAAGTCGGGCTATGCGAGTGCCGTTTCGGTAATCGTGGACAACCGCAAGACGAAGGATATACTGGGCACGGTCGCCGGCGACAACGCGATAATGATGATTCTGCGCGAGGGTGCCGACCGGAAAGCGGTCGTGGAGTCGCTCCGACGGGCTTTTCCTACGCTTAAATACGAGGATTAGAACAGTCTAATCCTCGTATTTTTTTGCTGCCGCCGCGCGGAAGACTTCGTGCCTCCCGATTCAGGGTCGCGCGACAAACTGTGTGGCTGCCGTTTATTTGAGGCCTTAAAGTTCTTGAAGAAAAAGCCGGACGCCTGAATGCGTTCGGTAAAAAAATAGGCGATTATATACAATTCTACACTAACGATATTCCAAGGCCCTAAGACCTTGCGGGTTCCGACCTAAGTCCCCCTCACAGGAGGGGGATTTAGGGGGAGGGTAACACACTTGGCTTA
>CAZESW010000317.1:0-1756 GCA_964514795.1 uncultured Alistipes sp. | reverse complement strand
AGCGCAGTGCCTTCGGACGTGCGGTGAAGGTGAACGGCTGTCCGAAATCAACCAGACCGTTGGTTCCCACGATTTCGCCGAACGCTCCGACGAAGAGGTTTCCTGCCGCGAACTTTCCGATGCCGAACACGCTCGCCTTTATCGAGTGCATGTAGGCGCTCTGGGTTCCTGTCGAGCCCGGACGGACGTCGTCGGACGGTACGGTGAGGTTGCTGTCCTTGCCGAGCAGACCTGCCGAAGCGTCGTTACCGCTTCCCCAGTAGGCGTTGGAGAGCGAGGAGAACGGACACCAAACCTTGTTGTCCTTCAACATCCACTCCTCGAATCCCGCGTTCGGAATCTGTGCGCCTGCCGGAGTAGTTACGGTCAGCGTCTTACCGATGGTCTCGCCGCCGAGCAGGAGGACATATTCGTAGGTCTTGCCTGCCGCGAATCCCGTAGCGGAGGCTCTGTAAGTGTTTGCCGTGGCGGTAGCAGTTGCGGTGAACTTATTCCATTCGCCGCCGATTTCGCGGTACTGGATTTCGGCATTCGCAGGCGAGTTGAATACGGTCGCCGAGAACGTTGCCGTGTTGCTCCACAGATTGTAACTTGCCGCCTTGATTGCGTTCACGCCCTGAATACCGTAGGTTACCGGAACGATGCCGATACCTCCGCTGGCATCCTTGACACGGAACGTGAGTTCCTGCGTACCTCCCGCGAGCGTGTTGAAGAAGTCGAACGAGAGCGTTACGTGGTACTCCTTGCCGTTCACCTGCGATACCTCGATACCGGCAACGGTGTCGGTGAGCAGGTTTATCGTCGCGTCGGCGGTCGAAACAGCCATCTCCGAGATGTTGTCGAGAGCGGTTATGATGTATGTGCGCTCGCCTGCGGTATAGTTGTACGGTGCGGAAGCATCGAATCCGTCGCCCTTGACCACAGGGTCGGGGTTGAACGCGATTTTGTCTTCGCGGTGCTCGACCGTCGTATCTACGGTCGCCGAGATTACGAGATTGCCGCACGCATCCTTCGAGTAGGCGAATTTGAGCGTATAGAGCGTCTGCGGTACCACGTTCTCGATTTTGCCCGACTGCGTTACCGTGGCGTTATCGGCGTCGGTTCCGCTGAAATACCAGCAGAGCGTCGTGCAGTCGTCAGGCATCATGAAATATCCCGTTGCGTCGCTTTCGTATTTCAGCGTCGGAACCTTGCCCGACTCGGCGGCCGCGAGGTCGAACTCGTCGGTCGCGCATACGTAAGTATAGTAACCCTCGGTGAATTTCGCCGTAACCGTGTTCGCGAACGATGTCGCTACCGCGATGTTCTGCATGCGGCACTCCAAATCCACGGTCGCAATCTTCTGCGGAACGATTTCGAAATCCTTTTCACCCGTGAAGAACTTCTTCTCGAACGAAGCGAACTCCCGGTCGCCCGCCTCGACCGAAATCGAGTACGAACCCTTCATCAGCCATATATACTCCGGTACGTCGGCGAAAGACTTGTATTTGCGCACCAGACCCTTCGTCTGTTCGCCGTCCTCGTCGGTCGTGTACTGATATATGCGCATCGTGAACTCCTCATCCGGATTGACACCCGTTACGGCTCTCGTTCCGAAATCGATGTTGAGGGCGAGTACGCCTTCGTTGCCGGACATTTCGAGCATCGGCTCGTCCGACGATTTGACGCACGATACGGCGAGCATTGCGCATACCGTGCATATCATAATGTTTGCTATCTTTTTCATCATTCAGCCGTTTTATTCTTTAACCAACAT
>CAZESW010000316.1:497-1801 GCA_964514795.1 uncultured Alistipes sp. | reverse complement strand
AATCGGGCGAGATAGCGGTTCGACGTATCGAAGAACATCACGCAGTAGTCGTTGCCGATAAAGTCGATATAGTTCTCGTAGTCGGTGCCACGGCCGTCGTCGTAGCCGCCGCTTCGGGACGGCAGACTCTCCGGCTCGCCGAGAGATATGCGGAATCCGACAGACATGCCCGGCCGCGCAGGGACTTCGATGTCCTGCGAGCCGTTGCGAACGCACGACGAGAGCATCACCGACGCAGCAATTACGACGGTCGCTATCGCGCAACGTATGTATCTGTCTAAACTCATTCCGTTATACTCGTTTATACTTTTTTACAATCAATATTCTCTATATACCGTATTCTCTGTATACCACTCTCCACGAGTTGATGCATATATTGGCATCCGTCCACCGGTAACCGTCGTCGAGGATGAACGTAAGCGGATAGTCGTCCTGACGGTCGAGATACTCCTGCTCCGACATCGGGCGGTTATAAAAGCCCTTGAACAGCAGCAGTGCATCGATAAGACGGATGGACAGTACGGTTTTGCCCGTCTCGGTATTGCGGACAGTCAGGCGCGCCGTAGTTTTGTTCTCCATCATCAGTCGCGGAACCGTAAGTTCGGCGACAACGGTATTGTAGAACTGAGCCTCCGTGCGTGTCGATTCCGTTTCGGCGTCGTCGTCCGTTTCGTTATCGAATTCGGCACTTCCCGCATCGATATGCCAAGCGCGGTATGTAATCTTTTCGTCTTCCAGCAGTTCATTGTCCCAGTTCATCGCGCCGTTAGTGTCGGTGATGGTGAACTCGAATTTGGATTCCGTCATCATCGCATCCTCGCCCGTAGACAGATGAGCAAGCACGACGCGGATATTGTTGGTATCCTTTTTCAACGGCATCGTAATCGTATACACGCCCTCGGTATCGGCAAAAGTCTGCTTTTCGAGATAGCCGTGAAACAGACGGTCGAGGTCGTCGCGAACGAATGCCGAACCTGCATCGTCGCGTTCGCGCTCCATCGTGCATGTAAGACCCTCGCGCGTTGTGGATTCCGGAATCACGAACGACGCCTTGTCGGTCGTGCCGCACCACGCGAGCAGGTCGTAGGTTCCGGGGTCTATATCGACAGTCATCGCATAATCCTCCGAAGCGAGAGCCTCGCCCGATTCGGTGCGCTGCCATACGACATTGCCGTTTTCGTCCAAAACATAAAGCGTTACGGACTCGACCTCGTGAGCGAATGCGTCGGCGTATTTCATATTCCAGTCGTAGCGGAATTTCACCCGATATGTAATTCAACAATCACCTTCGTAATCGTATATCG
>CAZESW010000316.1:0-487 GCA_964514795.1 uncultured Alistipes sp. | reverse complement strand
GTTTCATGACATCATGTTTTGTTACCTATATTATATATATGGTCTGCGGCGTACCGCAGTGAATTTTCAATTTCGGTGGGAAAGTCGTGCCCGCATTCCGTCGCGGCTGCCGCTCTCCGAGTTCCGTTTCAATCTTTGCACCGAAACGGAGGTGCTTTTTTGTTTTTCTTTGACGACTCCGTGTGGCGAGCGGATTGCCCGCCACTCCGAAATCATCGTTTATAATTTTAAGAAAATTTGTCAGTCCGAAGATTACAACGGTACATTCTGACTAACGACCTTCCAAGACAGAATCTTGATGTTCGCGCCAACCTGCCAGAGTTCATCCTCGTGGAACGGATCCTCAGGAATGATTTCCTCTTCCGGATCGAAGATACCCATACCCGGCTGCTTGATGCTCGTTATGTCGAGTACATAAACGTGGTTGCGGACGATACCGTATTTAGCCTCCGGAACCGTGCCGTCCTCGGCGTTATCCGAGTTGTTG
>CAZESW010000315.1:0-1817 GCA_964514795.1 uncultured Alistipes sp. | reverse complement strand
TTTTTCGACAAACCATGGATACACTGCAAGCCATCATTCTCGGCATAGTTCAGGGTCTGACCGAGTTTCTGCCCGTTTCGAGCAGCGGACATCTGCAACTCGCCAATTTCCTGTTGGGCACCGAACTCGACCCCGACAGCAACCTGACGTTCAGCCTGACGCTCCATGCGGCGACCGTACTGAGCACCATCGTCGTGCTGTGGCGCGAGATACTGCGTCTGCTCTGCGGGCTCTTCTCGCGCAAGTTCAACGATGAGCAGGCATACATACTGAAAATCGTAATCTCGATGATTCCGATAGGCATCGTCGGCTTCTGCTTCAAGGACTACATCGAAGCGGCATTCTCGTCGCTGCTCGTTGTCGGACTGATGCTCCTGCTAACTGCGGCTCTGCTCGCATTCGCATATTACGCCAAACCGCGCGGCAAGGAGGAGATCTCCTATCGCGACGCATTTATTATAGGTATCGCGCAGGCGTGCGCCGTCATGCCGGGTCTTTCGCGCTCCGGCTCGACCATCGCAACGGGGCTGCTGCTCGGCAACAGAAAGGAGAGCATCGCCCAGTTCTCGTTCCTCATGGTGCTGCCGCCGATTCTCGGCAATGCGCTGCTCGACATCGTGAAGGGCGATTTCGGCGGAGGAGTCGAGACGCTGCCTCTCGCCGCCGGATTCGCAGCGGCATTCGTTACGGGCTGTCTTGCATGCAAATTCATGATTGAAACCGTGAAGCGCGGCAAACTGATATGGTTCGCAATATACTGCGCAATCGTGGGAGCGATTGCCACGGTCGGATACTTCATTTAACTTTCGCGGCATGAACGAACTGAAAGATATAAATTTTCCCGAAGGCTATGTGGCCGTCATCGACAAGCCGCTGGAATGGACTTCGACGGACGTGGTGCGCAAAATCAAATTCCGTCTGAACCGCATGGGTTACCGCAAAATCAAGGTGGGACATGCCGGCACGCTCGACCCTCTGGCGACGGGCATACTCCTCGTCTGCATCGGTCGCGCGACCAAGCGGGTGGACGAATTGCAGGCGGAGCGCAAAGAGTACGTCGCCGAACTGATGCTCGGAGCGACCACGCCGAGTTACGACATGGAGCATCCGGTAGACCGCACCTACCCCACCGACCACATAACGCGCGAGAAGGTCGAGGCCGTATTGCAGTCGCTCACGGGCGAACGCCTCCAGGCTCCGCCGATATACTCGGCGAAGAAGGTCGAGGGAGTGCGCGCATACGAATTCGCAAGGGCGGGCGAAGACATCGAACTGCGCAAGGCTTTGATAAACATCTACTCCATCACGCTCGAAGAGTATTCGATGCCGAAAATCCGCATCCGTGTCGAATGCAGCAAGGGAACCTACATCCGTTCGCTGGCGCAGGAGATAGGCGAAGCCCTCGACAGCGGAGCATACCTTACGTCGCTGCGGCGCACCCGAAGCGGCGATTTCAGGGTCGAAAACGCGACGTCTTTGGATGATTTTCTGACAAATCTGTCGGAATGTGAAACAAAATCGTAGAATTTTCGTAGAGTAATAGATTGTGTCGCTCGCCGAAGCGGCAGATGAGCAAGAAAAACATTACATTTATAATATGAAGTTATCTCAATACGGATTCGATTTCAAACCGGAGCTGATTGCACAGTATCCGGAGGAGAATCGCGACGAAGCACGCATGATGGTCGTACACCGCAAGGACGGCACTATCGAGCATCGCATATTCAAGGATATTCTCGACTATTTCGAAGAGAACGACATGTTCGTCTTCAACGACACCAAAGTCTTCCCCGCACGTCTGTACGGCAACAAGGAGA
>CAZESW010000314.1:0-1820 GCA_964514795.1 uncultured Alistipes sp. | reverse complement strand
TACAACCTCACCAACGGTGACGAACTTCCGCAGACGGGCGTTATCCAGATGGCGAAGGTCTACATCGCCAAGAAACGTAAGTTGAAGGTCGGCGACAAGATGGCGGGTCGTCACGGTAACAAGGGTATCGTTGCCAAAATCGTCCGTGACGAGGACATGCCGTTCCTCGAAGACGGTACGATTGTCGATATCTGCCTGAACCCGCTGGGTGTGCCTTCGCGAATGAACCTCGGACAGATTTACGAGACCGTGCTCGGTTGGGCGGGTCGCGAACTCGGTCTGAAATTCGCCACTCCGATTTTCGACGGTGCTTCGCTCGAACAAATCAACGAATATACCGCACAGGCGGGCGTACCTCGCAGCGGACGCACCTATCTCTACGACGGAGGTACGGGCGAACGCTTCGACCAGCCGGCTACGGTGGGCGTCATCTACATGCTCAAACTCGGTCACATGATTGACGACAAGATGCACGCACGTTCCATCGGTCCTTACTCGCTCATCACGCAGCAGCCGCTCGGCGGTAAGGCGCAGTTCGGTGGACAGCGTTTCGGTGAGATGGAGGTTTGGGCGCTCGAAGGCTTCGGCGCCGCCAACATCCTGCAGGAGATTCTGACCATCAAGTCGGACGACGTTACCGGCCGTGCCAAGGTTTACGAAGCTATCGTCAAGGGCGACAACCTGCCGAAACCGGGTATTCCGGAGGCTATGAACGTGCTTTTGCACGAGTTGCGCGGTTTGGCGCTTTCGGTCAAACTCGAATAGTGTAATTGTAGGTATAAAATAGAAAAACTGTATAAATATTATGTCAATCAATAAAGACAATACATCGACCGGTTACAACCGCATTTCGATTAGCCTTGCCTCTCCGGAGGAGATTCTGGCGCAGTCGAGCGGCGAGGTGTTGAAGCCTGAGACCATCAACTACCGTACCTACAAGCCGGAGCGCGACGGTCTGTTCTGCGAGCGCATCTTCGGTCCTGTGAAGGACTACGAGTGCCACTGCGGAAAGTACAAGCGTATCCGCTACAAGGGTATCGTCTGCGACCGATGCGGTGTCGAGGTTACCGAGAAGAAGGTGCGTCGCGAGCGTATGGGACATATCTCGCTCGTCGTTCCGGTGGTACATATATGGTATTTCAAGTCGCTTCCGTCGAAAATCGGTTACCTGCTCGGTATTCCGTCGAAGAAGCTCGAAGCGATAATATATTACGAGCGCTACGTGGTACTCAATGCCGGTGCGGCTGCGGAACAGGGCATCGCCCGTCTGCAAACCCTCGCCGAGAAGGAGTATCTCGACGTTCTCAACGCTCTGCCGAAGGGCAACCAGTCGCTCCCGAACGACGACCCGAACAAGTTCGTCGCGATGATGGGTGCGGAGGCAATCAAGACTCTGTTGCAGGAGGTAGACCTCGACAAGATGTCATACGAACTGCGCGACCGTGCGTCGCGCGAGACGTCGCAGCAGCGTAAGAGCGAGGCTCTCAAACAGCTGAACGTCATCGAGTCGTTCCGCGCATCGCACGGCAAGAACAAGCCGGAGTGGATGGTGCTCGACGTCATTCCGGTAATTCCGCCGGAGTTGCGTCCGCTCGTTCCGCTCGACGGCGGCCGTTTCGCTACGTCCGACCTGAACGACCTCTATCGCCGCGTAATCATCCGCAACAACCGATTGAAGCGCCTCATCGAGATTAAGGCTCCGGAGGTGATTCTCCGCAACGAGAAGCGTATGTTGCAGGAGGCTGTCGATTCGCTGTTCGACAATTCGCGCAAGAGCAATGCGGTGAAGAACGAAAGCAACCGTCCGCTCAAATCGCTCT
>CAZESW010000313.1:0-1821 GCA_964514795.1 uncultured Alistipes sp. | reverse complement strand
CACCGAACCGCCCGACACGATGACCGCACCTATCGGCACCTCGTCGTTATCCAACGCCAAACGCGCCTCGTTTAGTGCAAGACGCATATATTTTTCGTCCGTTTGCTGTGTTACTTCCATATTTTTACTAATTTTGTGGGTTACAAAGATACAAAAACCGAAACAAACAACATAATCTTATGTACAGAACTCATACCTGCGGCGAACTCAGGGCCGCAGACATAAACAGCAGCGTAACGCTCGCCGGATGGGTGCAGAAGGTGCGCAACCTCGGCGCGATGACGTTCATCGACCTGCGCGACCGTTACGGCATAACCCAAATCGTCGTGGAGGAGCACTCGGCGGAGCCGACCAAAGCGGCGGCCGCAGCACTCGGACGCGAGTTCGTGATTCAGGTCAGGGGCCGCGTAATCGAGCGTTCGTCGAAGAACCCGAAGATGCCTACGGGCGACATCGAGGTCGCAGCCGACGAAATCGTGATTCTCAACGAGGCGGCTACACCGCCGTTCACCATCGAGGAGCACTCGGACGGCGGCGACGACCTGCGCATGAAGTACCGCTATCTCGACCTGCGCCGTGCACCGTTGCAGCGCAACATGATTCTGCGCCACAAGATGGCGCAGTCGATACGCCGCTTCCTCGACTCGGAGGGATTCCTCGAAATCGAAACCCCTTATCTGGTAGGTTCGACGCCGGAGGGAGCACGCGACTTCGTCGTTCCGAGCCGCATGAACCCTAACCAGTTCTACGCGCTTCCGCAGTCGCCGCAGACGCTCAAACAGCTGCTTATGGTAGCGGGCTACGACCGCTATTTCCAGATTGTGCGCTGCTTCCGCGACGAAGACCTGCGCGCCGACCGTCAGCCGGAGTTCACGCAGATAGACTGCGAGATGTCGTTCGTCGAACAGGAGGATATTCTCGAAATCTTCGAGCGTTGGGCGAAATACATGTTCAAGGACGTTATGGGAATCGAGTTCAACGAGCCGTTCCGCCGCATGCCATGGATTGAGGCGATGGAGAAATACGGTTCGGACAAACCGGATTTGCGATTCGGAATGGAGTTCGCCGACGTTACCGACCTCGCGCACGGACATTCGTTCTCGGTATTCGACGATGCGGAATACGTCGTGGGATTCGCTGCCGAAGGTTGCGCGACATATACCCGCAAGCAGATAGATGCCCTCACCGACTTCGTGAAGCGTCCGCAAGTCGGAGCCAAAGGTTTGATATGGATACGCATGGAGGCGGAAGGCGGTGTCAAGTCGTCCATCGACAAGTTCTTCTCCGCCGACGAGGTTCGCGCGATTGCCGAACGCTGCGGAGCAAAGGCGGGCGACATGGTATTCATCCTCTGCGGTCCTAAATTCAAGGCTCTGACGCAACTCTGCGCTCTGCGTCTCGAAGTGGCGCAGCAACTGGGATTGCGCGACCCGAAGAAGTTCGCTCCGCTCTGGGTTATCGACTTCCCGATGTTCGATTGGGACGAGGAGACGCAGCGTTTCTACGCGATGCACCATCCGTTCACCTCGCCGAAGCCGGAGGATGTCGAGTATCTCGAAAGCGACCCGGGCAGAGTGCGCGCCAATGCTTACGACTTCGTAGTCAACGGTACGGAAATCGGCGGCGGTTCGATTCGTATCCACGATGCCAAGTTGCAGGCAACGATATTCAAGTGTCTCGGATTCACGCCGGAGAAGGCACAGGAGCAGTTCGGCTTCCTGATGAACGCCTTCAAGTTCGGCGCACCGCCTCACGGCGGACTGGCATTCGGTTTCGACCGTCTGTGCTCGCTCTTCGGAGGTGCGGATTCGATTCGCGACT
>CAZESW010000312.1:0-1823 GCA_964514795.1 uncultured Alistipes sp. | reverse complement strand
CCGGAGAATGCGAGCGTCATACCGAGGTTGGTCGAAACGAACGTCTTACCTGCATGGGCATTGGACGACGTAATCTGGATAACCTGCTGCTTGGTGCCTGCGGTGTTCATGAATCCCATGTTGGTACGGATGATTCGGAACGCCTCGGACACGTTGTCGCGACCGTTCTCACGAACTGCCACGCCTCGTTTGGTATGTCCTGCGAACAACGGAATATCACCCAGATACGGAACCCGCGTAAAGCGTTCTATATCGCGTTTGCCGTGTACGGTAGTATCGAACAACTCGCGCAGATAGAAGAATGTAAACGGAATCGCAAGACCGAGAGCCAGCATAATCAGCATAATATACGATTTGCGCGGTGCAACCGGACGAATCGGGCCGAATGCCGAATCAATGATACGCGCGCTGTTTTCGGTAATCGCGAGCGAAATGGCATTCTCCTCACGCTTGTTGAGCAGGTAGAGATAGAGCTCCTCCTTGATTCGCTGCTGACGAGCGATGGAGAGATACTCCTGCTCCTGCGACGGTACGGAACTGATTCGCAAATTGGTCTTGCTCTCCTCGCGGCGCAGGTTTCCGAGTTTGATTTCGAGCGTTGCAATCGTAGAGTCGAGCGATGCGAGAATCGCATTCTTCATCGCTATACGGTCGCGGTCGAGTTGCAGGAATACAGGGTTGTTCGTCGCACCCGTCTGACGCAGTTTCTCGCGGCGGAGAATCAGTTCGTTGTAATCGGCAATCTGCTTCGACAGCATAGTAGACGAACCATCTCCGAAATTGGTTACCGGAATAAGGTTGTACTCCTTGTCGGCATCGTTCAGGTAGTCCTTGACGAACTTCGCCATCTCGATTTGGTTGTCCACGCTCAAACCTTCGTTCTTATACTGCGAACTCTCGGTAATGCTGCGTCTGGCTTCGGTTTCGATATCGACCATATTGTTGCGGCTTTTGAAAGCCTTGATGTCGTTGTCCACCGAACCGAGTTCCTTGCTGATAATCGTAAGACGGGCATCGATAAAGTCCGCCGTAGCCTCCGAAATCTGCTGTTTGTCATACACCGCATCATCGTTATAGACTTCGATAAGGGTGTTAATGACATCTTCGGCACGTTTCGCCACTACATCATTGAGCGAGATATTGATAATGGACGACATTTTGTTCGCCACCGACGACTTGGTCGCCGCACGGTAACGGGTAGCAACCGCCTCCTTGGTGCTCTTGGATACATTGATGGTCTTACCTATATATTGTTCATCCATATAGAGCGTCTTCTCGACGATAATCTCTCCGTCCGGAATTCGGATGGATTCGCCATAAGGAGCTTCTGCGACAAACTCTTCATCCGCACTGTGATCAACTCCGGTCTGCTTCGGACGTTTGAAATGCGAAATCTCGACCTTGTCTTCGAGCAGTTTCACACGGAACGCACAACTTGCATACTCGTTATTGTTCACGAATGTTACATTGATAGGCGAACGCTTGTAAAGATCTACGGTACGCAAACCCTGACGGGTCGAATAGTTTATCGTAAGATTCAGTCGCTGCACCACCTCGATCATCAGACGGCGGGCCTGCAAAACGAACAACTCGTTATCGACGTTGCGTCGGGTCGATATTCCTGCGATTTCGCTGAACGCCGCCATTTCGGACGAACCGCTGCCCTTGCGGCTGTCCTTAACCATAATGGTTGCATTGCGCTGGAAAACAGGCGATGTTTTGAGAATATAAAATACACCCAAAGATAAAAACAGTGCGACTGAAATCACAAACCAGTACCACTTGCGCAGTACTATATCTATTATATCATGCAAAATAAATGA
>CAZESW010000311.1:0-1831 GCA_964514795.1 uncultured Alistipes sp. | reverse complement strand
GCCGTCGAATACCGGTTTTACGCCTTTGTAAGTGTCGTTGTTATAGCCGACCGGCATCCAGTTGTCGATTGCCGAAAGGTCGATGTCGTTGTTGAGTACCACGACGCCGTCCTCGTTGCAGAATCCCGTTCCGACAGGGAAACCCTCGGTCGAGTTGTTGATTTCGTCGGCGAGGGCCTTCATATCCTCGGCGGTCGAGATACCGTTTCTGTGTCCCGCGAGAATATCCGAAAGTGGCTGGTAAACGTGCTTGTATGCTGATGTGAGGTCTACGAGTTTCTCCTCTGCCACCCATATCGTGCGGCGGAAATTCTCGTGTCCGTTCTTGTAGAGTTTCACGACTGCGCCGCCGCCATATACCGGCGTGCCCTCTGCGCCCTCTGCCAGTTCGGGAACACCGCCGAAACAAGCCGCACCGACAACGACCTGAACGTTCTTCGAGCCGTTGAAGTTCTTCGTCGCGAACTTGACGGTGATTGCGTCGGCCGATACGGTCGCTGCGGAGAGGTCGATTTTCTCACCATTGGCGAGCGGATTGAATTTCGCCCCTGCGACGGACGTATAGCCCTTGAATGCTGCGCGGGCCGACGGAGCGAGCGAAAGCGCGTCGGCGTTCCAGTCGCCCGACGACTTGATTTCGAACTCGACTATCGAGGCGAGCGGATTCATTTTGAGTACGAGTTTGCCGTCGGCATATTTAGCCGATGCGTCGTAGGCATAGAGCGGCAGTTTGTTCGATGCTTCGCCTTCGTGCTGCTCGGCTGCGATTGCGAAGTCGGCGGTTTTGGCCGCGGCATCGACTGCGGTCACGTTGTAGTATGCCGCAACATCCTGCGCCGGATCGATTGCCATAATGGCATTGTCGGCATCCTTCGGTGCGAATGTCGATGTAGCACCCGCATTCTGTGCGATGTAGATGTAGGTTTTGCCGTCGTAGGCGATTGTGATTTCGTCGCCGGCCTCCCATGCCATACGGCTCTCTGCCGCTGCCGTGTCGCCCCCGACCGTTACGCGGGTCGCTTCGCCGGCGGAAGCCTCGACTGCGATTCCTCCGTAGAAGCCGGTTCCGTTGTTCTGTCCGTTTCCGAGCGTGATGTCGGAAGTCAAATCTTTCGAGCAGCCGATAAACATTGCGGCTGCAGTCGCTGCAAGTAAAATCTTTTTCATGGTCGTAACTTCGGATTAAGGGTTACTCATCGTCGCGATTGTCGAAATCGAGATCGTTGAAATCGGATGACTGCGCAAACCCTTTCTCGGTTACGCATTTGCAGGTTCGGAGCGACGGCGGCGCATAGGTCGTGCGGCGGCTGTCGCTGAAAAATTGAGTTTTGTTCATGATATAGTTAGGTTTTGGATTGGCTTTTTATATTCACGCGGTTGCAGCAACCTTCGCCGACGGAGCAGTTTTCGGCTGCCTAATCGTGCGTAGATTGCTGCTCCGCGCAGGTCTGACGTCGGAGCGTCAGACTTTACCTACAAACATAATAATAACCTATTTCCCCATTTTTCCGAGTAGTTTGCGCGGATAGTCGGTACTTATCGCCTTCAAGCTGGCGGACTGGTTTGCATAGTAGTTCATGTCGATATCGGAGTTGATTCCGTAGACGCTGAATGCTATACCTTTGCTCGTGAACTCGCTGATGGTGCGTGCGCCGGTGTTCGTGCCGTCGTTCATGTTGGTTACATTCATGTTCGACCAGTTGTAGCCGAGTCGCATATATTCGCCCGCTTCTTTGTTCGCCATCCAGCCGATATTTACTTTGGCGTTGTTCGCATATATGAATGCCGATGCCATTACGGTCGCGTTACCCGTGCAGATGAACTCCACGAA
>CAZESW010000310.1:0-1837 GCA_964514795.1 uncultured Alistipes sp. | reverse complement strand
AACGTTCTCGCCGAGAACAACGCTTTCGAACTCGAACTCACCTCTGACGAACTCGACGGGCTGCCTTCGTCGGTTCGCGACGCTGCCCGAAGCGCGGCAAAGGCGAAAGGTTCGGACGACAAATATCTGTTCACGCTCCACAAGCCGAGCCTTATTCCGTTCTTGACATATTCGTCGCGACGGGATTTGCGCAAACAGATGTACGAAGCCTATCTGAACCGCTGCAATCATAACGACGATTCGGACAACAAGCAGTTAGTGAACGACATGATACGTCTGCGCACCGAGAAGGCGCACCTGCTCGGCTACCGCTCATACGCCGAATACGTCACGGCCGACCAGATGGCGGGCACTCCGCAGAAAGTGTACGCCCTGCTCGACGAGGTATGGACTCCGGCACTCGAAAAGGCGAAAGAGGAGCTTGCCGAGATGGAGGTGCTGTTCCGCGACGATTTCGGTGAGGAGGACGACCGCTTCGAGTCGTGGGACTGGTGGTATTACGCCGAGAAGCTGCGCAAAAAGAACTATGCCCTCAACGAGGAGATGCTGCGGCCCTATTTCTCGCTCGACAATGTACGTCAGGGCATATTCAACACCGCCAACCGCCTCTACGCGCTGACATTCCGTCCTATCGTCGTGCCGCTCTACAACGAGGAGGTTTCGGCATACGAGGTTCTCGACAGCGACGAATCGCACCTCGGAGTGCTCTATTTCGACTTCTTCCCACGTGCCGGCAAGGGTCAGGGCGCATGGTGCGGCTACTTCCGCGAACCGACCCGCGATGCCGACGGCAACCGTATCGCCCCGGTCGTGAGCATCGTATGCAACTTCACCCGCCCGTCGGGTTCGACGCCTGCATTGCTCTCCATCGACGAGACGCTGACGCTGTTCCACGAATTCGGACACGCTCTGCATTTCCTCTTCTCCGACGTTCGGTATAACGGACTGCTCGATGTCGAGGGCGATTTCGTCGAGCTGCCGTCGCAGATAATGGAGAATTTCGCATTCGAACCCGAGATTCTCAAAACATACGCCGTACACTACCGCACCAACGAAATCATCAACGATGCCTATATCGGCAAAATCCGTCGCAGCGCGCTGTTCAACCAGGGTTTCGCCACGACGGAACTCATTGCGGCGGCATTGTCGGACATGGACATCCACTCGACCGAGAACTACGCGCCGATAGATGTGGACGGCTTCGAGTACAACGCCCTGTACGAACGTCGCGGACTGATTCCGCAAATCGAACCGCGCTACCGCTACAACTATTTCGCCCACATTTTCTCGGGCGGATATTCGGCGGGATACTATTTCTATATATGGGCGGAGGTTCTCGACAAGGATGCTTTCGCGGCGTTCAAGGAGAGCGGCGACACGTTCAACCGGCGGATTGCCGAAGCGTTCCGCAATCAGGTTCTCTCGCGCGGAGGTTCGGCCGACGGAATGACGCTCTACACCAATTTCCGGGGCAAGGAGCCGGACAAGACGCCGATGCTCAAAGCCCGGGGACTGTGGACGGAGCCGGAGCCTGCCGAGGAGGAGGAAATCGCCGACGACAGCGAAACGACGGAACGCAATGCCACACTGCGCCCACTGCCCAAGCAGAGCGCATCGCTGGAATTCAATTAGTGAACGCCGCGACACGAATCCGATATTAAATATGGAACTTTACACTAAAATATATTTTCTCGTCATCGCGAACCGACGCCCGAAGCGCGGGCAGAGGCTACTTGCAGACTATGCCGAGCAAGGAGGAGGAAAAGACCGCGAAGCGGAATTAAGACCTGCATCCGAGGTGCAGAATGATACCCGATATCGGTCTATGCAGGGCTGT
>CAZESW010000309.1:0-1845 GCA_964514795.1 uncultured Alistipes sp. | reverse complement strand
CGAATACGCGCATACAGACCATCGCGTTCCAGCAGCCGACGCACTACGAGTGGGTGCGTTCGGGTCGCCCGATAGACATCTGCTATCAGATAGTCGAAAACCACTACCGCGGCAACGTAACCACGCAGTTGCGTATCAAGGACATCAAGCGCTCGAAGTAGGAGTGTGCAGGTGCGGGCATCCGCCCGCCATAAGGTCGGGGGCTGGCACGAAATGCCAGCCCTCTTTTCTCGGTTCTGGGGGTTGGCGGGAATAACCTGTAAGGCGATTAATGTTAAGCGGCAGACTCAATGTCTGCCGCTTTAAGGTGGATAAGGTGTTTAATGATTCCCGCAAAACTCCGACAAAGTCTTTTCGGCTTAAGCACCTTACAGGCGGCAAAGCCGCCGTCACCTTACGGTAGCAGGAGCATTAGTCTCCTGCTACCACCTTAATCACTTTATGCTTTCGCCGCTTGCTCCCGTTCGGTAAACTCAAAATAAATTTTGGTTTACCCTCACTTATTCGTATATTTGGCTTCGCCTTATATACTCCCGCTCGGCAAAACGCAAATAAATTTGCTTTTGCGCTCGCTTACTCGTATATTTGCGGATATGATACGCTTAAAGAGAAAATTATCTACGAAACACAGACTGATATTCAGCCTCGTTTCGGCATTGCTGCTCTCGTCGGGATGGCTCGGGGCGGGCGGATTGCCGCTTTTCGTCGCGTTCGTGCCGCTGATGCTCATCAGTGCCGAGTACGACGGTTCGCTGCGCAACTGGTTCAGAATGCTCGGCTGGGCGACGCTTACGTTCGTGCTCTGGAACGCCTGCACGATATGGTGGGTGTGGAAAGCCTCTCCGCTCGGGCCAATCGTGGCGACAATCGTTTCGACATGGTGGAACCTCGTGGCCTTCATGCTGTTCCATACCGTTTCGAAACGCGCTCCGAAGGGACTCGCATACGTGCTGTTCATCACCGCATGGATTGCGACCGAATATATCTACACGCAAGCCCCCGCAATGTCGTTCCCGTGGCTCGTGCTGGGCAACGGATTCTCGGACGACACGTGGACGGTACAGTGGTACGAATATACGGGTGTCTTCGGCGGTTCGCTGTGGGTGCTCGTGGTGAATGTGCTGGCGTTGCAGTCGCTGCTGACGTTCCGCAAGAGCGTGTGGACGGCAGCCACCGCCGCGCTGATGCTGCCTATGGCGGCCTCGCTGGTGCTCTATGCGCTGGAATCGCCCGAGGGCGGACGCTACGGCTCGCGCGACGAAATTTGCGTGTCGGCGATACAGCCGAATGTGGATTGCTACTCCAAGTTCAACGGCGATACGGCATGGCAGCAGGAGAACCTGCTCGAACTTCTGGGTGAGGTTCCCGATTCGGCCGATTTCGTGCTGATGCCCGAAACCTCGCTCGGCACTACGCTCAATGTCGATTATCTCGGCGAGGGACGTGTCGCGAAACGGATTGCGGAACTGCTCCGTCGGCGCGGTTCGTCGGCGACGGTTGTCGCCGGCTGCGAGACAGTGCGGGTCTACGGCCGCTCGAAGGGTTCGCCGACCGCACGCCGGTCGGACGGCACGTATTACGACCTCTACAACTCCTCGATAGGCATCGACTCGACCGCAAATGTGCAGTTGCACCACAAGGGCAAACTCGTAATCGGTGTGGAGACCACCCCCGCATGGCTGCGCGAGGCCGAGATTTTCTCGGTCGATTTGGGCGGCACGATGGGGCAGTTGGGCATAGGTGCCAAGACCGAACCGTTCGTCGCCGGCGGTGTGAAAGTCGCTCCGGCAATCTGCTACGAGGGTCTGTACGGCAACTACATGGGCGGCTTCGTCCGCGACGGGG
>CAZESW010000308.1:0-1859 GCA_964514795.1 uncultured Alistipes sp. | reverse complement strand
TACGTTGACCAGTTTGCCGCCCGTATACCAGTAGTCGCCTGCATAGTATGCTTCGGCATATTGGAGAATCATCGTATCGTCAGGCACGATTTCCGACTTCTCCTGTGCTACGCTGACGGTAAACGGCTCAAACTTGTCGCCCGAAAACGTAATCACGGCGTTACGGTCGAACACCGTCTCGTTCTCGGCAGCCTTGACAGCCACTATCGTATTGCCGACTCCCGATTCGGGTGCTATCGCAATCCAGTCGGCATCCGCCGAAGCGTGCCACTGCACGTCGTCGCCGACAATCATTATATTCTGATTACCGCCCGCCGCATCGAACGAAATATCGGCGACATTGGCTTTCAGCGTTACTTTCGCCGGATCTTCGGGTTCTACCTTCGCCGGCTTATCGCAAGCACTCGCGACGAGTGCCGCCGCGAGTACTGCAAATGAAAAAATCCTGTTGATTTTCATTCTTTTTTTTATTTTATTCACAAATTGTTACAGATTCAGATTCGTCTCTTTCGTCGAGTTACCGTAGCCGTTGTCGCCGATGAGATTGCCGTAGTTGCCGTAGGCATCGACAGCCATCGCCGCGAAAGCGAACACGGACGGATTATAGAGATATATCTTCTGTGCATAGACAACCGAACCGTCGGATTGCACCGTGAACGAGTCGCTGTTGCTGTCGGAGTCGAACAGGAACAGCTCGCCCTTCGACAGAATCTCGCTCTTCGTAATGTCGGAGCCGTTGGCTTTCGGCATGATGCAGGCATAGAAACCGATGGCGGCATCGTTGCCCTTCTTGACGGTTATCGCCGCATTGTTGTAGCTGCCGCTCGCCTTGCGCGAGAGATGCGTAATCTTTACCACCGGCTTCGGCATGTCGGCGAGAGCCGTACGCTGCGCCTTTTCGTTGGAAAGGTTGAGCGAGAACTCGCAAACTTTCGCCTTAGCGAACGTCTTGGCTGCCGCGAACGGGAATATATAGACAGCCTTGTCGGTGCGAACGGTGATTTTGCCCTCGAACGTACCCGGAACCACCGAGAGATAAATCGGTGCGCTCGACGACTTGGACACAACTCCGTCGAGAGCGAACTTCTCGGTCAGAGTAACGACCGCGCTCTTGGAATCGCCCACGAGGCTGCACTCCGGCTCGGATTCGTTGGCGAAATTGCCTGTGCTGACGTTGGCGATATTGGTTTCGCCCGCAATGAACGCGTCGGATGTCGAGGCGAACGTTATAGACTCGACCTTCTCTGCGGCATACGCCCCAGCGGAATCATATACATAGAATGCGATAATTGATGACAGAATGTGCATCTTCGCGCCGTAGGTTACGTTCAGACCGTCCACCTCGGCATTCTCGGCAACGACGAAATCGCTGACCATAGGCACCGACTCCGAGCCGAACTTGTTCTCGCCCGCAGCGGCCTGTTTCTGTTCCGTCGGAACGGTCATCACGATATTGTAGCGAGTCGGGGTCGGCGACGAGAAATAAGGATAAAACAGACGCTTCGGCGTAACCTCCTTGTAGTTCGTCGAGTTATCGGCAAACTTGAAAACCGCCGAGGTGTAATCCTCTGAAAATTCGGCGGATGCACTCGATATGAATGTGTTGTAGGTATATTCCGACGTCGGGGCAATCAGCCAGATGCCCATCTTCTTGGCATCGGAGGCATCCCACTTGATAAGGTCTGCCGCGTTGAGCACCGTTTTAGTCTCACTGCCAGCCACCGCGACATTCACGGAGAGTTCCGACGCAGCCGATGCTATCGCCGACGAATCGTCCGCTTTTTCACACGCAACGCCACACAGAACCGTCGCCAAAACAAATAAAGAGTATAATTTTTTCATAAATATTCACTTTTAGA
>CAZESW010000307.1:0-1870 GCA_964514795.1 uncultured Alistipes sp. | reverse complement strand
CAGACATAGTATTTACCTTTGCGACACAATTTGAACAACGCCCGAAGGATGATGTGTTACGGCGAAGAAGTATGAATACCCATAAAAAAGGATTCCTGCCAAAAAAAAGATGATGTCTCTCTTTTTGCTGGAACGATTATCCGTATAATTGGTTGTTTATATATATGCTAAAATAAATAAACTATAGGCTATTATATACAATTTTACACCAACCTTTTCGATAAGCCGAGCGCAGAGCCGAACTTGTTCGTGCT
The DNA here is from genome assembly GCA_964514795.1 of uncultured Alistipes sp. Taxonomy (GTDB): domain Bacteria; phylum Bacteroidota; class Bacteroidia; order Bacteroidales; family Rikenellaceae; genus Alistipes. Next base: position 1,616 of record CAZESW010000307.1, on the reverse strand, counting down.
ACGCCGAGGCGAGAAAAGGAAGAAAGAAATTCAACGATACTCCAAAGCAGTATAACCTTGCTGTTTCCGACCGAAATTCCCCGCACTGGCGGGGTAGGTAACATCTTTATACGCGGCTTTGTCGCGAGAACCACAACGGTCGGCTATCCGAATACGTTACCAGACTTGGTTTGGTGTAAAGTTGTATATAGACCAAAGCCAATTATTAATCCCCTGTTAATCTTATTTATTAACAGGGGATTATTTATTTGAATCCGAATTATTAAACAATTTATCGGTTCACTGAAACATCTCGGAATGATAAGTGTTTAATTATTATTGCAACCAATATATCATCTTTTGCAGAGGGTTTCTATCAATTTGCGGGTTTCGACAACTTCTGCATCCTTAATCTTTTCATTTTCTGGCAGGTCGTTATATGGCAGGAGCAGAGAATGGGTTTTGAAATGCCCATTTTTGATTTTCGAATAACGATACCCGATAATTCGTCGGTCGGCACACCACCGCAGATGCTCCATGCAGTACAGGGTGCCTTTCGGAGTACATCCTGCATAGCGTTCATAAATATCGTACATCTCGATTTGATAACGATTCGAGAAGCGGGTATCTTCATTGAGACCATACCACAATTCGCGGGCTTTCTCCAAATCGGCATTTTCGAGGATTGTCTTATTATTATAATTTGCATTAACCCACATTGCGGCTGTGTCGTCGAGCAGTTCGTGGCTGATTCCGTCAGTCAGCATACCGAAAATCTTCACATGTTTGTATTTGTATTCATCCGCTTTAAGTATCGCCCCGATACCTTTATGCAACTCCTGCCGAACGAGTATACGGACTTTGTCGTTATTGAAGATTCCATTTTCGCCTATTTTATAATACAACGATTCGGGCAGGCTCAAACCCGTTGCAAGGCTTGTATCCGGATCGCGCAAACATACCGCCACCGTCAGCAGTTCGCGTTCGTCGGTTGCGCTGCGTTCGAGCATCTCGCGAATCTCGGCATCTTCCACCCGAGCACATCTGTAATCTATTTCCACATCGGCAATATCCCGAATATACGGATATTGCGATTCGAACTGCGGCAGCAGCGTATCCATTTCGGTGTCTACGACCGTTATGCGGGTTTTGTTCGCACCCGTCTTTTCATCGTAGTTCGGATAGTGGCAAATACGCAGAGCCTCCAACAGCAGAGCGCGACCCATGCGGTTGAATCCGACGATTACCAAATGTACATATCGGTCGGAGACCTTGCACAGAACGCGCGGATTGCCGTTACCTTCGGGATCGAAATCGAGCACATCATAATCGTTTTTGCGATAGTAACCCCACAGAAGCCGCGCCCAGTTCTCGAAGAAATTGAACGGGCGGAAATAAAGCACCTGCTTTCCGTTTCTGTAAACATAGTCGGTCGGAATATTCAGTTTCTTTATGGTCGAATAGGAGGCCGGACGGTCGAACTGCACATTCACCGTCAGAACATTATTGGCAATTTTGCTTTTGCTGCGCAAATCGCAGATAATCCGCACGCATTCCAGATTTTTGGAGTCTCGACCGTACTCTTCCTCCTCACCGAGAACATAAACCTCCCGTGCAGTCGCAATATTAAGACGCGC
>CAZESW010000306.1:0-1870 GCA_964514795.1 uncultured Alistipes sp. | reverse complement strand
GATACTATGAAACCTAAAATACTGATAATCTACACCGGCGGAACAATCGGCATGCGCCGTGACGCCAACGGGACTCTGGTGCCGTTCGATTTCAACTCCATCGAGGCTGAATTCCCCTCGGTGCGTCAGCTCAACGTCGATATAGAGGTCTGCAAGATGACTCCTATCGACTCGTCGAACGTGACGCCCGCGCGGTGGGTCGAACTCGCCCGCACGATTCGCGACGAGTACGCCGCCTACGACGGATTCGTCGTCCTGCACGGCACGGATACGATGTCCTATACGGCGTCGGCATTGAGCTTTATGTTCGAAAATCTCGCCAAACCGGTGATTTTCACGGGCAGCCAGATTCCGATGGGTATCATGCGCACCGATGGCCGCGAGAATCTGATTACGGCAATCGAAATCGCGGCGGCACGTCGCGACGGACGGCCCGCGGTACCGGAGGTGGCTCTCTATTTCCAGAACCGCCTGTTCCGCGCCAACCGCACGTCGAAATTCTCCGCCGAGGCGTTGAGCGCGTTCGACTCGCGCAACTATCCGCCTCTCGCCGAGGTCGGCGTGAACATTTGCTACAATACCGCCGATATCCTGCGCCCGTCGGCAGGTGCGGAGTGCGAACCGCTGCGGATTTCCGAACGTATGGACGAGAACGTGGTGATTCTGAAACTGTTCCCCGGCATCAGCGAACGGACGCTGCGGGCCGTGCTGGCGGTCGAGGGGCTGAAAGGCGTCGTGCTCGAAACGTTCGGCACGGGCAACGCTCCGACCGAGCCGTGGTTCATCGAAACGCTCGCCGAGGCGATACGGCGCGGCATCACGATAATAAACATTACGCAGTGTCAGGGCGGCGCCGTGGTGATGGAACTCTACGAAACGGGTCTGCGGCTGCGGAATATCGGCGTCGTCTGCGGACACGACATGACCACCGAGGCGGCGGTTACGAAGCTGATGTGGCTGCTGGGCAAAAATCTCTCGAAAGAGGCCCTTTCGGCTGCGCTCGCCGAGCCTATGCGCGGAGAATTTACCGCATGATTTTGCACGAACGAAAAAAAATTTATATATTTCGGACAGATATATGTGCACTTTTGCGGTGATAACTGCTTTGTGCGTGGTTCAATGTTTTGATTTTCAAAGCGTTGATATGTTATGCGGAGCGCGCGGCATATCGGCGGGCGAAAAGAGGAACGGGACGAGATAACGGGGAAAATAGAGAGAAACGATATAAATTGAAACGAAAAACTATTAAATTTTTTTAACTTATTAAAACAACTATGAAAAAGTTATTTTTGGTTTTGGCAGCGGCTGCTATGACTTTCGGCCCTGCAAGTGTTTTCGCACAGGAGCCTGAGGCTGCAACCGAGGCTGCAACCGAGCAGGTTGCCGAGGCTGCCGCTCCGGCAGTTGAAGCAGCAATCGACACCGAGGTTCAGATTGCAGGTGACTCGATGCACCACATCCTCATGCAGAAGTTCCTCGAAGGCGGTTGGGGCTGGATGCTTCCGGTATTGTTGTGCTTGATTCTCGGTCTTGCCATCGCTATCGAGCGTATCCTCTATCTGTCGCTTTCGACGATTAACACCAAGAAGTTCATGGCCAAGGTTGAGGAGGCTCTCAAAAACGGCGGTATCGAAGCTGCCAAGGAGGTGTGCCGCAACACCAAAGGCCCGATTGCTTCTATCTACTATCAGGGTCTCGACCGCTACAATCAGGGTCTCGACGCAGTTGAGAAGTCGGTTGTTTCCTACGGCTCGGTTCAGACGGGTCAGATGGAGTCGGGTCTGAGCTGGATCGGTCTGTTCATCGCTCTGTCGCCGATGTTGGGATTTATGGGTACCGTTGTCGGTATGATCGGTGCGTTCGACGCAAT
>CAZESW010000305.1:0-1886 GCA_964514795.1 uncultured Alistipes sp. | reverse complement strand
ACGGAGTTTCCTTGCCGACCTGCCCCACCGCTACACGGAGGAGAACACGCTGCACGGGATTATCGTCGCGGCGATAAAGGATTTCGACGAGGCGATGGCGGAGTGCGAAAGATTTCTGCCCTGCATCGACAACTGGGCGACCTGCGACACCTTCTCGCCGAAACAGTTCGCCAAGCATCACGACGAGGTATATGCAAAGTGTCTGCAATGGCTCGAATCGGAGCGCACCTACACCGTCAGATTCGCCATAGTAACGGCGATGCAGCACTTTCTCGGCGACGACTTCCGTCCCGAACTGCTCGAACGGCTTGCGACGCTGCGCACCGGCGAATACTATATAAACATGGCTGCGGCATGGTTTTACAGCGTCGCTCTCGTCAAGCAGTGGGAGGCGACGGTTCCGATTCTGGAAAGCTGGCGGCTCGACCGTCGGGTACACAACAAAAGCATCTCTAAGGCAATCGAGAGTTTCCGCATCCCGCAGGAGCGCAAGGATTATCTGCGGACGCTGAGGCGGAAATAAAAAGTCCTTAAAGACCCTAAGGTCCATAAGGACTTTCCCAAACCGGACCGGCAAGTCTATTCCTGCCGCAGTATTTCGGCATCACGGTGCAGGTCGCGCAGTCGGCGCGATATGCCGAAATAGTTTTTAAGACCTATTACAAGACCGAACACAAGACCTACACACACACCGACCAGCATTGCGTAGAACTCCTCCGTACCGTAATTCGCCGAAAGGTCTTTCAGGAACCACGCAAAGAACACGGTAAGCATAATCATTCCGGCAATCAGCTGCCGTTTGCGGAATCTGTCGAATTTGTCGAGACGACGGACGAACTCCGCAATATCCGACCCGCGGTCGGCTGCGGTCGGAATCAGGCGCACCTGGCAGTATGTCCCGACAATCGCACAAACGAGCATCAGTTCGGTAAATACGACGAACGGCATCGAAAGATACAATATGCGGCTGAATGCGAACGGGCAGTAAACCAGTGCGAACACGCCGCCGACAAGAGGAAGGCGCATCCGCCGTTCGATAGCCGCGACATTCTGTTTGATTGCGGCGGCAATCATCGAGTCGTTGATTATCTGTTGTTTTTCGAGTTTGTTGCGGAGCAGCGAGATTTGCGAACGCATCTCTTCGATTTCGTTGTTTTCCATAATTTGCACACGGTTAAATGTTTGACATCTTTTTGAGTTGTTCCCTGATACGCACGAGCCGAACCGATACGTTCGCGACCGTAATGCCGACGATTTCGCCGATTTCCTCGTAACTCAGGCCTTCGAGCCACAGCAGGATTATCGCGCGGTCGAACCGTCCGAGACGGTTGATGCGGCGGTAGAGTTGCGCAATCTGCCGCGTATCCTCGTCGGTGTCCTCGAACAGGTTCATGTTCACCGACAACGGCACCGAAACCGGTTTGCGGCGCTTACGTCTGTCTATTTGCAGACAGGTATTGAGGCTGACGCGGTAAATCCATGTCGAAATTTTGCTTTCGCCGCGGAACTTCTCCCAGCCCTGCCACAAATTTATCAGCACCTCCTGATAGAGGTCGTCGATTTCCGCCGAGTTTTTGGAGAACATGTAGCAGACCGTATAAATCGTGCCCTTGTATTCTCCGATAGTCTTCACGAATTCCTGTTCGAGTTTCATCGATTTGCTTATGGTAAAATTGAACTTCGCTTCATTGGATGCCGAAACCGCCGAAAAACTACAAAAAAGTGAAAAATTTTTACGGCGTTAGGTCTCTAAGGTCGTTAAAGAAAAAAGCGTCGGAAATTTCCGACGCTTTTTTAAACTGCGCGCACCCGCGGTGCGTCAGAACGGGGACGAAACTGTTTTGAATCTTATTCCGAGATTATTTGAGAGTGATTTTTGAGCAGAT
>CAZESW010000304.1:0-1949 GCA_964514795.1 uncultured Alistipes sp. | reverse complement strand
ATCCGTACCCGATGATTTACAAGCGTTCGCTCGGCGACGAGAAGTATATCGTGGTGTTCAACCCGAGCGGCCGCACGGTATCGGGCGACATCGCGAAACTCGGCAAGAAGGCTTCGTGGATTTACGGCAACGATGCACAGCTCGCGAAGTGCAAGACATCCGCCGATAAACACACATTCACGATGCAGCCCGTCAGCGTCGCAATTTTCAAAATAACGGAATAGTTTTCAGTTCGACCTGCGAATCGCAGGTCGAACTGCTTTAAAGGTTGTCAGACTCCTTAGGGTCTTTATCGCAGAGTTTGCTTTTTTCAGCGGAAATCAGTAGTTTTGCGGATATAATCAACATTTATAGTTTTCAAAGATGAAAAATACCCAACAGACGGCATCGCTGCCGGAAAACGCCTACACCGAACTCAAAGCAGGCGAAGAATACAAACCGGTAATGCCGGCAGACACCGTTCCCGCCGAGGCGACCCCATATTCGATAACGATGGGCGTAATCATGGCGATAATATTTTCCGCCGCAGCCGCTTTCCTCGGACTGAAAGTAGGTCAGGTGTTCGAAGCGGCGATTCCTATCGCGATACTCGCGGTCGGCATCGGCAACTTCCGCGGCAAAAAGGGAATGCTCGGCCAGAATGTCATCATACAGTCCATCGGCGCATGTTCGGGCGTAATCGTCGCAGGCGCGATATTCACCATGCCGGCACTCTATATTCTCGGACTCGAAGCGCAGTTCTATCAGGTGTTCCTGTCGTCGCTGTTCGGAGGACTGCTGGGCATCGTGCTGCTGATTCCGTTCCGCAAATACTTCGTCAAGGAGATGCACGGCAAATATCCTTTCCCCGAGGCAACGGCTACGACCGAGGTGCTCGTTTCGGGCGAGAAAGGAGGCAAACAGACCGTACTGCTCGCAATAGCGGGTGCAGTCGGCGGAATCTACGACTTCGCAATCTCGACATTCGGCGCGTGGGCTGAAACCATCTCCACCAAAATGTGCGGCTGGGGTGCTGCCTGCGCCGAACGCTTCAAGGTCGAATTTTCGCTCAACACGGGTGCTGCCGTACTCGGTCTGGGCTACATCATCGGACTGAAATACGCCGTAATAATCACTGCGGGCTCGTGCCTCGTGTGGTTCGTCGTAATTCCGCTCGTCGGCTACGTAATGCCCGACGCCGCGGCACTCTCGCCGACCGACATTTTCAAGGAGGTAGGCCGTCCGCTCGGTATCGGCGGAATCGCAATGGCGGGCCTTATCGGCATAATCCGTCAGGCGGGCATCATCAAGCAGGCCGCCTCGCTCGCCGTAAACGAACTCGGCGGCTCGAAGAAGGCGGCTCAATCGACCGAGCGCACACAGCGCGATCTGCCGATGCGCACGATTCTCACCGTGCTTATCGCAACGCTCGCCGCAACGGTGTTCTTCTTCCAGTTCGGCGTTCTTCACAATCTGACGCAGACCGTAGTCGCCTCGCTCATCGTATTCGTAATAGCGTTCCTCTTCACGACCGTGGCGGCGAATGCGATTGCAATCGTCGGTTCGAACCCTGTTTCGGGAATGACGCTGATGACGCTTATTTTAAGTTCGCTCGTGCTCGTATCCATCGGTCTGAACGGCACTGCCGGAATGACGGCGGCACTTATCATCGGCGGAGTGGTCTGCACGGCGCTTTCGATGGCGGGAGGGTTCATCACCGACCTGAAAATCGGTTACTGGCTCGGCAGTACGCCGCGCAAGCAGGAGAGCTGGAAATTCCTCGGTACCGTCGTTTCGGCGGCAACCGTCGCGGGAGTGATGATGATTATGAACCAGACCTACGGTTTCGGTGAGGACAGCGTACTGGTCGCACCGCAGGCAAACGCTATGGCAGCCGTAATCAAACCTCTTATGGAGGGCGGACAGACGCCGTGGATACTCTATTTCGCGGGCGCGGTACTTGCACTGAC
>CAZESW010000303.1:0-1996 GCA_964514795.1 uncultured Alistipes sp. | reverse complement strand
AATGTTCTGCCTATTTCGCTGTTGGTCGATAACGCGCGGGTTTATCTGGATGCGGGCAATTCGATGCTCGACCTTACGACTCTTACCGACAATACGAGGACGACGAATATTCTGGCGACGATGAAAGAGGACGGAACTATCGAGGTGCAGTCGGCTTGCACCGGTTCGAATCTGTGCGCCATGCAGCAGAATTCGAAGATAGCGGAATATACTGACGAGGATGCATATTTCGAAGCGGAGGCCAAATCCATGAATTGCGAATTCGAGGAACATTCGCTCGACAGAACCAATACGAAGGTGCAGACCGGTCTGAAATATACGGTTACACCGAGCTGCTCGGACGAATACGTATATGTAAATTCGACCATAATATCCCGCCTCGACGAAAATCCGTTTACTGCGGCTGAACGCAAACTGCCGATAGAGTTCCCGTACCCGTTTACGGAGTCGGTACGCTGTACATTGATATTGCCCGACGGCTACACGGTGGAAGAGTGTCCGAAATCCCAGACGCTTATGGCGTGCAACGGAAGCCTTAAAGCGAAATATGCGATTTCGGCCCGAGGAAAAAACATTCAGATAATGTGGACTATGAGTCTGGACAGAGCATTGTTCTCTCCTTCGGAATATGCCGACATCAGCACATTCTTCGGTCATCTGTACGACATCGCGAACAGCAATATCGTAATTAAACGCAAATAGCCATGAAACGGTCGATTTTAGCCGTCTGCTTCGCCGTTCTGTCGGCGTGCGGTTTCGCGGCACCGCAGCAGTATTCGTGGAGTACGGCAGGTATTCCCGACAAACTCAAAACCAATGCGTTCGCCGTTATACGGCAGGACAGCACCGTCGTAGAATGCAAGGACTGCAATACGATGATTTCGTCGCAGGTGCTGGCTGTTACGGTACTGAACGATAACGGAAGTTCGTTTGCGGATTTCGCGTGTTACACCAACCGCAATTCGTCGCTGAAAAAGTTCCGCTGTACGGTTTACGACGCGTCGGGTGCTGTCAAGCGCAAATTGTCGAAGAACGAACTGCAAGTAAGCCAGTATTCGGAGAGTATGGCGGACGACTATACGCAATACAGTCTCGAAGTCTCTTATCCGATATATCCGTATACCGTGGTCTACGAATACGAAACCGTTTACAACAACGGTTATATAGCGATTCCCGTATATTCGCCTGCATACAGCGTCGCTGCGTCGTTGGAACACAGTTCCTATACGCTGATTACGCCGAACGGATACGATTATAAATATAAGTCCGTAAATTGCGATATTGCCCCCGAGTGCCATACGACAGCCTCGGGCGGCAAGATTGCGACATGGCGTATGGACGGAATACCGGCCCGCAAGTCCGACCGATATATGCCGGATTCTTATGCGCTGAATCCGCGTGTATATTTCGCTCCGGATGAGTTCGTATATTATAAATTTCGCGGAAGTGCGGCTTCGTGGGAGGATTACGGCCGTTGGCAGTGGAATCTGATGGATGGACGCGACGTCCTGCCGGACGGGCTCGCCAAAGAGGTGCACGAACTCACCGATACGATAGCAACGAAACGCGGCAAAATCAAGGCTTTGTACGACTATCTCGGCCGAACGACGCGATATGTCAGCATCCAGCTGGGTATCGGCGGATTGCAGCCGATGACGGCGGCGGAAGTCTACAAAAACAAGTTCGGAGACTGCAAGGCCCTTTCGAACTATATGAAGGCGATGCTCAAAGAGTGTGGCATTGCGTCGAATTATGTGGAGATACACACGCGCAACCGGCATATCTTCCGCGATCTCGTATCTCCCGTGCAGACCAATCACGCCATACTGAAAGTACCGGACGAGGATGGCGATTTGTGGCTCGAATGCACCAATACCGATGTTCCGATGGGTTTCCCGCACGGCAGTATAGCCGGACACGATGCGGTCGTGTATGCCGACGGAACAGCGCATATCGAAACCGTGCCGGAGTGCCGCGATGAAGATAACACGATAGT
>CAZESW010000302.1:0-2001 GCA_964514795.1 uncultured Alistipes sp. | reverse complement strand
GCATTCTCGCTGTAAACGAGAGCGATTCGCCCGACCTGTTCGCTCGCGACGAGCGACTCGACGAGTTGTCGGGCATATATCGAACCGCTGGCTGCGGTTACGGCAACTACGATATTCATCTACAATTCGATAATTTTACATTTCAGTCCCAGCTCCTCTATGCGTTCGAGCGTTCGTGGCAGGGCATAGCTCATGTTCTTGAACGACTTCTCGCTGTCGTGGAACACAACGATTGAACCGGCGGTAAGATATTTGGTAACGTTGCGCAGACAGCCCTCGCGTGAAAGCGAACGGTTGTAGTCGCGCGAAACGATGTCCCACATAACTATTTTGTAACGCTTGGCTACCGCCCTCATCTGCGACGGCGTAACGCGGGCATACGGCGGACGGAACAGTTCGGAATGAATCATGTCACCCGCCAAATCCACATCCTCGATATAGCGCTCTATCGGCATTCCCCACCCTTTCTGGTGTGAATAGGTGTGGTTGCCGACCTTGTGCCCGGCGTCCAGAATCTTCTGATAGAGGTCGGGATACAGTTCGACGTTCTTGCCGAGCACGAAAAATGTCGCCTTGGCGTTGTACTTCGCGAGTGTCGCGAGAATCCACTCCGTAACGCCGGGTGTCGGGCCGTCGTCGAACGTCAGGAACACCCCGTTATCGTCCTCGATTTCCCAAATCAGGTCGGGCATCAGGCGGCGGATAAATTTCGGCGGATTGATTTTCATGTTTTATGACATACATTACCCCCTATACCGTCAATTTCGGTATGCGAAAAGACGACCGTCGGGGAGTCCTATTTTCTTCTTGTTACCCATCCCCTAAATCCCCCGCCTGTGCGGGGGACTTCGGAGATTTGTCTTGCAAAATTTACGCTTTACGAAACATATTATCCCCCAGTGCCGTCAATTTCGGTATGCGAAAAGACGACCGTCGGGGAGTTTCTGTCCTTTTTATTTACGACAAAATTATGCAAATTTTGCGAATTGCATAAAATATGCATACTTTTGTTATGCAATCAGCAAAAAACGAATCTATGAAACGTCTGTTCAATATCGCAATCGTCGTGCTCGCCGCACTGTCGGCGGTCGGCTGCAAGAATTTCAACACGCTGTCCAACGGCGGCAAAAAGACCGCGCAGGGTGCGCCCTACGAACTGCTCGTCGTATGTTCTGCTCCCGAATGGGAGGGCGAGGTAGGCGAGTCGCTGCGTTCGCTGCTCGAACGTCCCGTCGAGATGATAAACCAGTACGAGCCAATGTTCACCGTTCTGCGCATCACGCCGAACGATTTCAAGAATATGCTGCCGGCACACCGCAACATCCTGAAAGTGCTCGTTTCGCCGAAGGTCGAGGCGGCATCGACTGCGGTACAGTACGACGTCGAGTCGGCTCCGCAGATTGTGATGACGCTGCAAGGCCCGACGCAACAGTCGCTCGTCGAGTATCTCGCCACCAACGGCGACAATCTGCTCTATGCGCTCGAAATGGCGGAACGCGACCGCACTATACGTTTCGCCGAACGCCACGAGGCAAAAGCCCTCGGCGAGATAATCAGCAAGATGTTCGGCATCGAGATGAAGGTGCCGCAGGGTTACGAACTGCGTTCGCAGAGCGAGGATTTCGTGTGGGCATCCTACGAGTTTCCTGCGTCGAGCCAAGGATTTTTCATATACTCCTATCCTTATCAGGGCAAAGGCTCGCTGACGGCGGAAGACCTCGTCCGTATGCGCAACATGTTCGCTGCCCGCATACCGGGTCCGTCGGCAGGTTCGTATATGACTACGGTGGACAAACTGCCCGACGCCGAAGCCAAAGGGTATGTGCCGTTCGCTCCCGAATACCGCACAATTAAAATAGGCAACCGCGTATGGGTCGAAATGCGCGGACTCTGGGAGGTAGAGAACGACTTCATGGGCGGTCCGTTCGTAAGTTATACGACCGTGAACGAAAAGAAGGGCAAGGTGCTGACGCTCGACTGCTACGTCTACTCGCCGAAGCA
>CAZESW010000301.1:0-2007 GCA_964514795.1 uncultured Alistipes sp. | reverse complement strand
ACGACGGCCGTCTGACCGACAACAAGGGCCGCACGGTCGATTTCCGCAATACGATTATCATCATGACCTCCAACATGGGCTCGTCGCTGATTCAGGAGAATTTCTCCAAGGAGGCGGCGTCGGACGGAACGGTCTCCGCCGCGACGGTCGAACGCATCCGCCGCGATGTGATAGAACTGCTCAAACAGCAGCTCAAACCCGAGTTCCTGAACCGTATCGACGAAATCGTGATGTTCGAACCTCTGACGCAGCATGACATCGAAAAGATTGTCGAGATGCAGATGAATGCGATTCGCCGGATGCTTGCCCGCAACGGCATCTCGCTCGACTATACCGAACGCGCGAAACGGTGGATTGCGGCGGCGGGTTACGATGCGATGTTCGGTGCGCGACCTGTCAAGCGCGTTATCCAGCGCGAGGTCGTGAACGAACTGTCGAAACGGATTCTTGCCGGCGACGTGAATCGCGAGAAGCCGATTTCCATCGACGAGGCGGGGGGAGCGCTGACTTTTGCCAATTAGTCGGCGGTGCGTGATAACGGGCAATCTGCGGCGTTGTGCGGACCGGTTGCGGCGAAGTAATAAGGTAGATAAAGTGTTTAAGGTAATTAAGGTATATAATGTCGCCGAAGTAAGATAATTGCGGAAATCATTAGATACCTTGAATACCTTATAGCGGCAGGTGTCGGGCCTGCCGCGTAACCTTAACCGCCTTAAAGTCCTTTAAGGTCGTGCCGGCAGGCATTTTTTGCGGCGGATTTGGACGTAATTCTAAAAATTTTGCGTAATTTTGTCGCAGTGCAAAGCATTTGTTTATATTAACTATTATAAAATCAAACTGTTATGATTTCTTACAAGGAAATTGGACTTGTGAACACCCGTGAGATGTTCGCAAAGGCTATCAAGGGCGGTTACGCTATCCCTGCTTTCAACTTCAACAACATGGAGCAGTTGCAGGCTATCATCATGGCTTCCGCAGAGACCAAGTCGCCGGTTATTCTTCAAGTGTCGAAGGGTGCCCGCAACTACGCCAACCAGACTCTGCTCCGTTACATGGCAGAGGGTGCCGTAGAGTATGCGAAGGAGCTCGGCTGGGAGAAGCCGCAGATTGTTCTTCACCTCGACCACGGCGACAGCTTCGAGACTTGCAAGAGCTGCATCGACATGGGCTTCTCGTCGGTTATGATCGACGGTTCGAGCCTTCCTTACGACGAGAACGTCGCTCTGACCAAGAAGGTGGTTGAGTACGCTCACCAGTTCGACGTAACCGTTGAGGGCGAGCTCGGCGTGCTGGCAGGTGTCGAGGATGAGGTTTCGGCGGCAGAGAGCCACTACACCAAGCCTGAGGAGGTCGTAGACTTCGTAACCAAGACCGGTGTGGATTCGCTCGCAATCTCTATCGGTACCTCGCACGGCGCATACAAGTTCACTCCTGAGCAGTGCACCATCGACCCTGCAACGGGCCGTCTCGTTCCGCCGCCGTTGGCATTCGACGTTTTGGCCGCTATCGAGAAGGAGCTTCCGGGCTTCCCTATCGTTCTCCACGGTTCGTCGAGCGTTCCGCAGGACGAAGTCGATACCATCAACAAGTACGGCGGTGCATTGAAGGCTGCCGTAGGTATTCCTGAGGAGCAGCTCCGTGAGGCTGCCAAGAGCGCTGTTTGCAAGATTAACATCGACTCCGACTCGCGTCTGGCCATGACCGCTGCGGTTCGCGAGGTATTCGCAAACAAACCGGCAGAGTTCGACCCTCGCAAGTACCTCGGTCCTGCCCGCGACAACATGAAGAAGCTCTACATCCACAAGATTAAGGAGGTTCTCGGTTCGGACGGCAAGGCTGAATAAGCGAATTACGACTGAAAATAAAAGCCTGCTCTTTCGGAGCAGGCTTTTGTTTTCAGGTAACTAACTATATACAACTTGACCCCAAACCGAGTCTGGTAACGTATTCGGAACTCCGACTGTCGTGGTTCTCGCGGTGAAGCCGCGTACACAGATGTTACCCACC
>CAZESW010000300.1:0-2008 GCA_964514795.1 uncultured Alistipes sp. | reverse complement strand
GCGTCGTTCAGACCCGTCCACAGCGACCACGGACCGTAACCCGTCATGGCGTCGTTGAAGCGGATACCGTTCAGATAAACATCGGTGTACTGCGAATCGTAACCGCGCACGTTGAATCGCATTTCGCTGAACTTGTACGAAGCGATAGAGTTGAAAATGTCTTTCGATGCCGACAGCGACGACGGAAGCGACTGCGAGTCGCCCGACGAATCGACGTCCGTGTCGAGTTCGGCGAACACTGCATCATCGACACTCGACGGGCGCACGATGTCGGGAGCGAGAACGACATTGTTGATGTCCTTCACAATCTTATCGACACGCACCTTCAACGTCAAAGGCTCGAAGTCCTGAATCTCGAATTTCAGATCGTAGTCGCCACGTTCGATTCCTTCGAAAACGAATCTACCGTCCTTGTCCGAGATTGTCTGCAATCCGAGCGAAGGTATGGAAACCTTTACGTTTCCGATGGCATCACGCGATCCGCGAGATACTACCGTACCCTTGACTCCACCCTCTTGGGCATACGCCGAGAATGCGAAAAGAGCACAAATTAGGAGTAATAGATTTCTCTTCATAAATATTATTTAGTTGTTTGTTTACCTATATAAATATATACGGGGAAGTGGTCGCTGAATCCGTTCTGGAAATTGGAGCCGACGAACGTACGCAGCGGATAACCGCGATACTGACCCTCCTGCTGCACCATATACGGACGGCGGAAGATGTAGCCGTTGAATTTCGAGCCATCGGATTTTTTCAGACGCAGACCCGACTTGTCGTTCACGAGATTCTCGCTGACGATGATATTGTCGAACAGATTCCACGAATCCTGATAAGCCAGCGTACCCATACCCGATTTCAGCACATCGATGAACGGATTGTAGAATTCGCCGGTTTTCAAGTCCTTGACCTTCGCTTTTGCACCGAGGCAGTCCGGATCGACGATGCTCTTGTCGGTGGCGTCGTCGTTAAGGTCGCCCATGATGATAACCTTCGTGGACGGATTGTTTCTCAAAACAGAGTCCTTAATCAGGCGAATCGCACGACCTGCCGCCTCACGCTTCGGCGAAGAGGCCTCCTTGCCGCCCAGTCGCGAAGGCCAGTGCGAAACGAGGAAGAAGAACGGTTCGTCGTCGATGGCTTCCCACATCGTAACGAAACCTCGGGTAAGGAAATTAGGCTGGCCCGGCATCTTGAACGGAATCTCGGCACTGCCCTCCAACTTGAAAATATCGGGGCGATAGAGAAATCCGACATCGATACCGCGACGGTCCGGCGAATCGTAATGCACGATACGGTAGTTAGCAGGAGCAAGTTTAGGGGTCGAAACAATATCCTCCAACACACCGCGGGTCTCGACCTCCGAAACGCCGATTACGGCAGGATAGGTCTTCTGTATGGACGCTATGTCGAAGAACACGCGCTCCATGTTGTGGAGTTTCTTGTTGTACTTAACGGTATTCCACTTGCGACCGCCTTCGGGCGTGAACTCGTCGTCGCGGGTTTCGGGGTCGTTGATAGTGTCGAAAAAGTTTTCGAGGTTATAAAAAACGACCATATACGGTTTCTGTGCGAATATAGCGAAGAAGACCGATACCATCAGCAGGGTTAAAAATGTTTTTTTCATATCCTTTTAGTTTTCATTTAATTCATCTCTTACTGCAAGCCTTGTAACCCGACTTCTGTTACAATCCCGCCCAAGCCGAAGGATTGCACTGCCGCTTCACCTCGGCGGCAATATCCGGATTCAGCATATTGAAGAACTCGAAACCCGTCAGTTCCTCGATTTTGCTCACCGGAACGACCGAACCGGCAGGCAGATTGACGTCATATCCCGTATCTTTGTGCTGCAACCATATGCCGATTGCCTGCAAATCCGACGCTTTGTCGAATGAATCAACCGAACGTCCCGTATTTCCTTTCACCGTGCGCAGCAGGACTTTGAAATAGTGCGACGGAATCGGGCAAATCTGCGATCTCGTTCCGTCCGTAGTATACAACTTTCCGT
>CAZESW010000299.1:0-2010 GCA_964514795.1 uncultured Alistipes sp. | reverse complement strand
CTCTTTTTTCGTTACCATGCAACACTATCGGCGATTTTTCGCAAAAACGGCGAAAGCAAACATTTCCCGCCAACCTCCTTAGAGACCTTAGAGTCCCTAAGACCCCTAAAAAATTTGCTTTTGCGCCCATTTATCTTTATCTTTGGCTTCGCCTTAGATACTCCCGCTCGGCAAAATCGCAAATAAATTTGCTTTTGCCCTCGCTTATTCGTATCTTTGCCCCCAAAGCAAGCGGTTATGGGGTGCATACTTCGGGTATGCGCTGAGTGCCGCCCAAGGTAACATTTTAACAATTAACACATTATGAAAACCATTCAACTGAAAGCCGCTGCTCGTGCCGAGTACGGCAAGAAGGCTGCCAAGGCTGCCCGCCGCGAGGGTCTTATCCCTTGCGTAATCTACGGCGGTGGCGAGAACGTCGCTTTCGCAATCGACGCGAAGGCCGTTAAACCGCTCATCTACACTCCTAATTCGTACATCGTAGAGCTCGAAATCGACGGCAAAATCGAGAAGGCCGTTCTGCGTGACGTACAGTATCATCCGGTACGCGAGCAGATTCTCCACATCGACTTCTACCGCGTTCAGGAGGGCAAGCCGGTTTCGATTGCAGTTCCGGTACGTCTGACCGGTACCGCAGAGGGTGTCAAGGTCGGCGGTAAGCTGGCTCTGTCCGCCCGCAAGCTCGTTGTCAGCGCACTCGTCGAGAACCTGCCTGACGAGCTGGTAGTGGACGTAACTCCGCTCAACGTAGGTCAGACCATCTTCGTAGGCGACCTCAAATTCGAGAACTTGCAGTTCGTATCCCCTGCGACGCAGGCGGTTTGCGCAGTTCGCGTAACCCGTGCATCGCGCGGTGCCGCTGCCGAGAAATAGTGCGCCCTGCGTACCAAACGGTAACGGAAAATGAAATATCTGGTTGTCGGTCTGGGCAATATCGGTGCTGAATACGCCGAAACCAGACACAACATAGGTTTCAAAGTGTTGGATGCCTTGGCTGAGGCATCCGACATTTCTTTTATGTCGGGACGCTACGGCTCGACCGCCGAACTCCGGTGGAAAGGCCGGAGCGTGACGCTGCTCAAACCCTCGACATACATGAACCTCTCGGGCAAGGCTGTCCGCTACTGGCTCGACACGCTGAAAATCGACCGCAGCAACCTGCTTGTCGTCGTGGACGACATCGCGCTGCCGTTCGGCGAACTACGCATACGGTCGAAAGGCAGTGCCGGAGGACACAACGGCTTGAAGAACATCGCCGAACTGCTCGGCGGCGAAGATTATGCACGCATGCGCTTCGGCGTGGGCGGCGATTTCGCCCGCGGACATCAGGTCGATTACGTGCTGGGCGAATGGACGGCGGAGGAGCGCGAGAAACTGCCCGAACGGCTGAAAGTCTTCGGCGACGCTATACTCTCGTTCGTCACCGTCGGCACCGAACGCACGATGAACACCTTCAACAAGAAATAGGAGGGCGGTATCACGTGCCGGTTTTTTTAAAGTCTTTAAGGTCGGCAGACAGCATAATTAAAGAGGCAGGCTTTGAGCCTGCCTCTAATTCTAATATAGCTTCCTGCTGACTTTATAGCGGCGGTTTACCGCCGCGCGACCTTAAAGCGGGCTTTGCCCGCGTGACTTTAACCGACGACAATCCGAGCGCAGTCGAGCTTGCTCGGACTACCGAGGAGCGAAGGAGGGAAAGACCGCGTCAGCGGGATTAACGACCCTAATCCCCCTGCACTTGACAACCGCCCCACTCCTTGTACGGATGCTTGGCAAGGAACGAGTTATAGTAGAATCTCACGCCAGTAACCTCTTTCAGAATCCAGTCGGGAATCGGCGGGCAATCCTCTTTCGAGCGCAACTCGACCTCCGCGACGACCAGTCCGGCATTGTCGCCCGTGAATTCGTCCACCTCGTAGACGAACTCGCCGGCGCGCACCAAATGGCGCACCTTCTCGACCACTCCGCTGCAACGTGCAAGCAGACGTTCGGCACACCGCACGGGAATCG
>CAZESW010000298.1:0-2019 GCA_964514795.1 uncultured Alistipes sp. | reverse complement strand
AAAATAGGTCGCCAAACAAATGGCGACCTACTTTCAACAAGATATGCAAAGTAGTTCTACAATGCCGTAATTACAAACTCTAATTTCTGACTATTGACTTTCTCGATAAACTCGTCGATAGTCTCCTTCGCCCATTGGTTACAGGTGGCGATTTTCACACCATTGTCTGGCGAAATCATAACAATAATTTCTTCCTCGCGATAGAAGTCGGTGGGGGTTATCACTCTAATATTTCTACAAGTTTATCGTTAGCAAACACAAGTCGCCGACCAGTCCGAGTGTAATACCATATTTCGCTTGTCCATGTCAGGGTTTTCGCCTGTTGTCGGGAAGTCGGAGAGCCCCATGCTTCCAGACACATTTCCTTGCTCATGCCGAGCGCGACCTGTCCGCGTTCGATTTTCGATCCATTTTCCACACCAAAACGCCGGATCAATTCGGCTTTTCGTTTTGCTTCGGCTGCTCTTTCTTCGGCAATATCGGCTTTTCGCGCATCTTCATATGCATGTATTTCGGCTTGTTTATCCCGTGTCAGTCTCTGTTCTTCCGCATCGAAAGCCGATTCTGGAAGGAGAGTCAGTTCAGTCACGTTGTCTTGGAGCGCAACTCCATGTTTGTAAATACCTTCGCGGTACGAATGTCTTATAATGGATACAAGGAATAGGGTTTCGTCCTTTTCGATGACAGCACACAGTGTGGGCTGCTTCCCATGAACGACGATATCTTTGCATAAATAAAGATACTTTCTGCTTTTGGAAGCATCGGCATTGAAACAGGATGTTTCAATCGGGATACGCTCGCCCGAATAAGCATCAGTAACCGAGGGCGGGAAGCCTCTATGCAACACAAAGCAGATATTCTTCCCTGCAAAAGCATTTCTTATCCTGTCGTAATATTTTGCAGCAACAAACTGATCCTTGATAAAAGAGGCCTGTACATAATGAATTCCTCCGGCGGAATCCTGCAATGTAACAAATCGATTGCCGTAGGGGTGTTTATTCTTCAATATAAAAGGAGAACTATATTCTGCATAATATCGTTGGGTGAAATCGTAGAATTCTCTGTATGGTTTGACTGCTTTTTCTTTTTCATCTTGCCATGCTAATTGGCGCTGTAATTCCTCTTCATCTACATGTGTCATTCGAGAGCTGATAGCGATTTCGGCCCATCTCAAAGCCTCTTCAAGACTATATTTAGCTATTTCTCGGTAACCTGACTTAGTCAAAGCCCATTCGAACTTTCTTACGGGTCGTTGCTGGATATTACGGTCTTTCGACAATCCGATAAATCCGTCGGCTTCCCACTCTTCATAAGTGTATCTTCGATTGATTCTCTTCACTCTTAATTTCAACGAATCCCGCAATTTGACCATTTGTTTCAATTCAGCCTGATCTTTTTCCAAAATTTTCAATTTAGAATCCAAATCAGTACGTCTCTTATCTAATGACGTGAAATCTATTTTGATTGGATAATTGCTTAAAGCATGGCGTATTTTTCGGCATCCGTCGGATTCATAGCGGTTAATAACAGACTGTCCGTGCCGAAATAGCCGTTCCGGATTTTGTCGGGAACGATGACCGTACCGCGAAAAACATATTTAGAATCGGACAAAGGGAGGTGTCGGAGTTAATTGTTGACGATTTTCAGTTCGGAGCACTCTCCGATGCGGTAGAAAGTCTCGCCTACGAATTGTCGGCATAGTTCCTCGGAAGTCAGCCATTTAGGATCTGCATCTGCGACACCTGTATACACAGGAATCTCTTCCTCTGCCGGGTTCGGGATATTCGATTTAAAATCGTTAGGCAAGGTAGAGACTTGTGCTGAGACGCTTGTCGCAATTGCGCACATCAGGCCGGTTGAAAATAATCTGTATTTATTCATGACATTGATATTATATATTCGACAGATGGCAAATAAGGCGCACGATAGCGTCGCTCGAAAGATCGTTCAGCAGATTTCGGTTGATTTGTCCGTAACCGGCGAACGGCGAGACCCAAACCAGCCGGTATCCGTGTTTTT
>CAZESW010000297.1:0-2056 GCA_964514795.1 uncultured Alistipes sp. | reverse complement strand
ATTATACCATGTTAAACATCCTCCGTAGAGGTTCCTAAGTTTCTGTTAGGTATAAAGAGTTGTTTTACCCTTTATGATGTCATGTCTTGTCGGCTATGCCGAATTATTCAATGGCAAAGTTAGCATAATTTCTGCGAAAAAGAATTTACAATGTTACAAATATAGCAAAAATGTTTTTTGCCATGCACGTTCGTGCAGACTAAAAACATGATTATAGTACTTTTTTTGTAAAAAAATATAAACTCTGCAACGCAAAGATAACATATTAAGAAATTTGATTGCGAAACGAATGAAAGAGATTCGGGAATCGCACAATCATACGCAGGAGTATGTAATTGAGAATACACGCCTGCATATTTCTCATTATGAAAATCTTCAAAAATTTCCGTCTTTGGAAACCATATCGCTGTTTTGCGAATTCTACGAAATTTCTCTCGAAGATTTCTTTGCAGGAATAAAATATCCTGCTCAAAAAATAGATTGAGTAATATAATTTCCCCATTTGCTGTCCTCAGTTCATAATGATTCGAACTCGACATCGACCCTGCGAAGACGTCGGATTCGAATACACGTCGTCAGACGGCAAACCGAAAGAGTTTCGATTCCCGCTCACAGGCTTCAACGAACGATATTTGGAGCCATCCATTCGTGTAAAGACAAAAGCGGCTGAAAATTGTAGGGAATAGGGCGGCATTTTTTGTTTCGATAAGATTGGTAAGGTTTTTAAGGTCGGCAGCCGAGGCTGTAAATACGGAGGGTCTGCATTCCGTGCCGACTCTCTTTTAAGGTTAAGGCGGCGAGAAATCGCCGCCTTTTTTGTTTAGTGCTTCCTGCCGACCTTAAAGCGGCGGTAACCGCCGTGTGACCTTAAAGACTTTAACCGACGCCAAGCCGAGAGCAGTCGAGCTTGCTCGGACTGCCGAGGCGCGAAGGAGGAAAAGACCGCGTTAGCGGGATTAAAGTCCTTAATGTCGCGGCACTTGATACCCCTTCCTCTAAATCCACTTCTTGTAGCGGAAGTAGCCGATGGTGAGGCATGATGCCAGAACCATCAGCACGATGGCGAAGATATAGCCTAACGGCAGTGTCCAGCCGTTCGGGAACTCGATTGCCCATTCGAGTTCGGGCATTATCTTGAAGTTCATGCCGTAGATACTTGCGATGAGCGTCGCGGGCATGAAGATTACCGAAGCGATGGAGAAAATCTTAACGATTTCGTTCTGCTCGATGTTGATGAGTCCGAGGGCGGCGTCCTGGATATAGTCCAGACGCTGGAAACTGAAATCGGTATGGCTGATGAGCGAGTTCACGTCCTTAATCATCAGTTGCAGACGCGGATAGATATCGTTCGGGAAGCGTTCGCTGCGGAGGATGCCCGACAGCACGCGCTGACGGTCGAAGATGTTCTCGCGCAGGGTCATGGTGCGCTCCTGCAACATGTTGATGCGATGGATGACCGCCTTGTCGATAGTGTCTTCGCTGTTGATGTCCTTGCTGAGCGACGACACCTGACGTCCTACGAGTTCGACGAGGTCGGCGTCGAAGTCGATGCGCACTTCGAGCAGCGAAATCAGAATGTGGTAGCCCGTCGAGAAACTGCGGTAGTTCATCTGCAACCGCTTCTCGGCCTCGCGGAACGTCCGCATGTCGGCCTGACGCACCGATACCAGCACGCCCTCGTTGGAGAGGATGAACGACACCGGCTCGACCTCGAAACTGTCGCTGCCTATCGGAATGAAGAAGTTGCAGTTGGAGATGATGGCATTCTCGGTTTCGGAGTATTTGGAGGTCGATTCAATCTCCTCGACCTGCTGCCTCGATTGCAGGCTTATCTCCATGAAATTCTCGACCGCCTTCTGCTCCTTGATACTCGGCTGCACCATGTCAATCCACAGGATGTCGTCGAATCCGAGGTCGTCGAACAGCTCCGTGTCGGCGTTCCGGATAATCTTGTTGTATTGTTTCAGATATATTGTAATCACTTTTCGGTCCTCCCTAATTAGAAACTGTTTTGAATTTTATTACAATATGTTTTCAGTTACCGTCCAAATCGTTT
>CAZESW010000296.1:0-2086 GCA_964514795.1 uncultured Alistipes sp. | reverse complement strand
AAACGACGATATTTTCTCGAAGATTACCGATGTCGCGACGCCGTATTACAATCCGAATCTGATGATGCGCTACTACGACGGCGGCAAACTCGCCGACGACGCTTACCACTATCTCTACTACGGATATGCGTTTCAGAATGATTACAAACCGCTTGAAACCAACAAGGGAATGGAGCGCGTGCAGGCTATCATGGCGCGTATCGCGATAGACGAGCCTACCATGTCGGACATCGACGAACTGATTGCCGCCGGAACGGAGGCCATGCAGCAGGACCCGTTCAGCCCCCAGTTGCTCAACATTATGGCGTATGCTTACGGTACTGCGGGCGACAAGGAGCGCGAACAGATGTACTACGACCATCTGAACGGCATTCTGCGCTGCATCGGGCAGTCGGGCGACGGATTGAAGGAGAAGTCGCCGATGCACATAATCATGTTCTCGCACGGTCTGGACTATATCGCGTCGAAGGACTGGAACTATCTGAAATCGCGAATCATCAGCCGCACGGTCGAGTTCGTTCCGTTCGCCAAGCCGCATAACAAGGTCAAGGGCTACTATTTCGATTACAGCCGCATATACTGGAACAAACCGGAGAACTATACGTTCAAGCGCGAGCGTACATGGCAAATCAACAACATGAAGCCGCGGCAATACAAATAATTTCGTATATTTGCACAAATATATTTCCCGAAACATGAAGAGATTATCGTACATACTGCTGCTTATTGCCGTCGTCCTGCCGTTTTTCGGTTGCGAAAAATCCGACCCCGCCGAGCCGGGTTCCATCACCGTGGACAGCGGCATCATCCAGCGGACGCTGTTTATCGGCGGCAGCAAGGGTTCGACCGCCATATACACCATTTCGGCGATGTACGACTGGAAGATATTGCCGGCCAAGGGATTCGTATGCACTCCGTCGCAGGGTTCCGCAGGCAGCGACATAGTGATAACTGCGACCGCGACCCGGGCTAACGACACGACGGAGGATGTGCTCCTCGGCGAACTGGTTTTCAAACTGAAATCGACCCGTTTCTCGGGAATCGAGGTATACCAGCACCCGCAGATGAGCATCGAATCGGGCGAAAAGGTATATACCGAGGCTAATGCAGGCTCTACGGCGACGATAAAGTTCTCGTCGTCAACCCCCGATTTCGTTGTCGAGCCGTCGGACGGCCTCGAATACGAATTCGTGCAGCGCGATACGCAGAACGGCAGGTACAGCATCTCCGTGTCGTCGAAAGGCGACAATTTCTCCAACGAGGAGGTGAAGGTCGGCGAAATAGGATTCTCGGTGAACGGTGTCCGTCAGGGCGGCAGGGTAGAGGTGTTCCAGTATCCGGCGATACGCATCGACAAAAGCCGCGTGATGTTGTCGGGATATGCAGGTGCGCAGAATACGTTCCGGGTTATCACCCCGTTCGGATTCGGTGTCGCTCCGGCGTCCGACGGCTTCTCGATGACTGCCGGCGACGAAAATACGGTAGTGATTACCGCGAACGGCGCGAACGCCTCCGACGACGATATTGCGCTCGGAAAGGCAGAGGTCTATCTCGCGTCCGACCGCTCGTGCTCGATGTCGGTCGATGTGGTACAGCGTACAGGTGTCGCTCCGCAGACCATACTTTTCTACTTTATAGGTACGAGCCTTAAATACCATTACAACAATAATATCGGCAATGCCGTAAAGGCGCTTGGCGAGAATATCCAGGGCAAGTCGCGCATTCTCGCATTCATCCAGAGTTCGACTACCGCGGCGACGCTCTACGAATTGCAGTACGACCCCGTATCGGGCGCGGGAATCAGCGAGAAAATTCGCGATTATGCCGTACCCGCGAAATATACGAAACAGATGCTGACCGACAACCTGGCGGATATGATTGCCTTCGCTCCGGCACGCAGCTACGGACTTATCGTCGGCTCCCATGGCAGAGGCTGGATTCCGAAGGCGGGTTCGAGCACGACTTTCTCCCGCAGTGCCCGCCGTGAGATGCAGGAGCGTATCTGGACTGCCGTTGAGGGTGCATTACAGGTGCGCCACATGGGCGATTCGGCGAGTACGCAGTTCAATACCGACGAATTCGCCGC
>CAZESW010000295.1:0-2087 GCA_964514795.1 uncultured Alistipes sp. | reverse complement strand
GCAGCGAAGAACTACCGCGACGTTACGGTAGTCTGCGACCCGTCGGATTACGGCCGTGTGCTCGCCGAGATTCGCGACAACGGCAATACGCTGCCCGAAACCCGTCTGATGCTCTCCGCCAAGGCATATACGCATACCGCCGAGTATGATTCGTGCATCGCCACGTTCATGCGCGACAAGGCGGGTCTGCCGGAGAAACTGTTCCTCGAATTCGATTTGGCGCAGAGCCTGCGTTACGGCGAGAATCCGCACCAGTCCGCCAAATTCTATCGCGAGGGTACCCCTTCGCCGTTCTCGCTCGCATTCGCCGAGCAGCTGGGCGGCAAGGAGCTGTCGTACAACAATATTCAGGATGCCAATGCGGCTTTGAACATCGTCCGCGAGTTCGACGAGCCGTTCTGCGTCGGTCTGAAACACATGAATCCGTGCGGCGCAGCTGTCGGCAAGGACATCAAAGAGGCATGGACTCGTGCATACGAGGCGGACAAGGTGAGCATCTACGGCGGTATCGTGGCTGTAAACCGCGAACTTACGGGCGAGGTAGCCGAGATGATGAAGCCGATATTCCTCGAAATCGTCATCGCCCCTTCGTTCTCCAAGGAGGCGTTGGAGGTGTTCGCATCCAAGAAGAATCTGCGTCTTCTGAAAGTCGATATGACCCGCACCGATGCAGTGCCGAACCAGTATGTGAGCGTGAACGGCGGTCTGCTCGTTCAGCAGCTCGACACCAGGACCGCCCGCGTCGAGGAGTCGATGTGCGTGACGAAGGTGCGTCCGACTGCTGCACAGCTGGCGGATATGGAGTTCGGCTGGCGTATCGTCAAGCACGTCAAGTCCAATGCGATTGCAGTCGTTCGCGACGGTCATACGATAGGTGTCGGCGCAGGTCAGATGAACCGTGTGGGTTCTGCCGAAATCGCACTCCGCGAGGCGCAGGCGCAGGGCTTCACCGAGGGTCTCGTGCTCGCTTCGGACGGATTCCTGCCGTTCGACGATACGGTCGCTTTGGCGGCACAGTACGGTGTTGCGGCTATCGTCCAGCCGGGCGGAAGCATCCGCGACAACGATGCGATTGCCAAGGCAGACGAGTTGGGTATTACGATGTTATTTACCGGAATGCGTCACTTCAAACATTGATTTTGAGCCCTTTTAAGTTCTTTTCCCCTTTGGCTTTCGGGAAATAGGTCCACTATGTCCCTTCAAGCCAAAGAGAAAAATAATCTTAAAATAATCTCAAAATCACAGGTGCAGAAATTTGAGTTCTTTTTATTTGTAAATAGAAAATAATCTCAAATCAACGCAGATTGAATTTATAAAAAAACTGAACGAAATGAAAGTTTTAGTTGTAGGCGGCGGCGGTCGCTGCCATGCGATTGTCGATGCGCTGTCGCGTTCGGCGCAGGTCGAAAAGATATATTGCGCTCCGGCGAATGCCGGCATAGCGGCACAGGCGGAAGCCGTTGCGATAAAGGACACCGATGTCGAGGGTCTGAAAAAATTCGCCGTCGAGAATGCCATCGACCTTACCGTCGTTGGTCCCGAGGCTGCGTTGGCGGTCGGCATCGTCGATACGTTCCGTGCGGCGGGCCTGCGTATATTCGGCCATACCCGTGCGGCTGCGCGTATCGAGACAAGCAAGGAGTTCGCCAAGGAACTGATGGCGAAATACGATATTCCGACGTCGGGCTACCGTGCGTTCTCGTCCTACGACGAGGCTCGCGCCTATGTGGCTTCGCGTCCTCTGCCAGCCGTGCTGAAATACGACGGACTGGCTGCGGGCAAGGGCGTCGTGATTGCCGAAACGATGGATGAGGCCGACGCTGCACTGCGCGATATGCTGCTCGACGACCGCTTCGGCGAGGGTCGGGTAGTGGTCGAGGATTATCTCGAAGGTCCCGAATTCTCGTTCATGTGCTTCGTGGACGGCGAACGGCTCTATCCTATGCCGCTGTCGCAGGACCACAAACGCGCGTTCGACGGCGACAAGGGTCCTAATACGGGCGGTATGGGTGCCTATACCCGTCTGCCGTTCTTCACGGAGGAGGTCGAGAAGTTCGCGTTCGAGAAGGTTATGGTTCCGACGGCCC
>CAZESW010000294.1:0-2106 GCA_964514795.1 uncultured Alistipes sp. | reverse complement strand
CGGTCGGTGATTTTCAGATAGCGGCTGCCCGACTCGATGCCCGCTATCATGTCGTGGAGAATCTCCTCGGGGTCTTCGGTGCGCGGATTGTCGGATGTGAAAATCGCGAGGTCGGCATACTTGACCGCTATCGCCGCCATTTCGGGACGCTTGGTCTTGTCGCGGTCGCCTCCGCAGCCGCATACGACCGCCAGTTTGCGCTCCTTCGTGCGTATTTCGTTCACGGTCTGAATTACGTTTTCGAGCGCGTCGGGCGTGTGGGCGTAATCGACAATCGCCGTGGTGCGGTCTTTCGCCGCGATGAACTCGAAGCGTCCGCAGACCGAATGCAGCGTGCTGAGCGCGAGCAGCGTCCGTTCGCTGTCGGCTCCCAAATGAACCGCCGCGCCGTAGACCGTCAGCAGGTTGTAGGCGTTGAAGCGGCCGAGGAAACGCACCCACACGTCGCGGTCGTCGATGCGGAGATTCATGCCGTCGAAGAGCATCTCGATGATTTTGCAGCGGAAATCCGCCATCGAACGCAGCGAGAGCGTATGTTTCCGGGCGAGCGTGTTTTGGAGCATCACCAATCCGTTGCGGTCGTCGATATTGACGAGTGCGAACGCCTCCTTCGGCAGATTGTCGAAGAAGAGTTTCTTGGCCTTGACATACTCGGCAAAGGTCTTGTGGTAGTCGAGATGGTCGTGGGTTAGGTTGGTGAACAGCGCGCCCGCGAACTCGATTCCGTGAATGCGCCGCTGGACTATCGCGTGCGACGAACACTCCATGAAGCAGTATTCGCAGCCGCAGTCCGCCATTTCGCGCATCATGGCGTTGAGCCGTATCGCATCGGGGGTCGTGTGGGTCGAGGCGATTTCGCGCTCGTCGATTTTGTAGACGACGGTCGAAATCAGTCCCGCCTTTTGTCCCAGTGCGCGGAAAAGGTCGTAGAGCAGCGTCGCTATGGTCGTTTTGCCGTTGGTGCCGGTCACGCCGACGACCTTCATGCGGCGGCTCGGGTTGCCGTAGAAGTTGGCTGCCATGGTCGCCATCGCCGTCGAGGAGTCGTCCACGACGATGAAGGTGCACCCTTCGGGCAGTTCGCCTTCGGGCAGGTGTTCGCACACGACGGCCGATGCTCCCGCACCGACGGCGGAGGCTATGTAGTCGTGCCCGTCGCTCTGCGTGCCGACGGTGGCGAAGAAACAGCTGCCGGCAGCCGCCGTCCGCGAGTCGTAGGTGAGCGAACCGATTTCGATGTCGGTCGCCCCGACCGCCTTGCGGTAGGTGATGCCTTGCAGCAGAGTAGAGAGAGTAGTCATTGCGTATATAGTTAAAGTCTCTAAGGTCCCTAATGTCCTTAGGGATCCTAAAATCATTTCAGTTTCAGCGTAACATGCTCGCCGTGGCGGATTCCCCGACCGGCGGCGATGCTCTGTCCGACGACTTTGCCGCTGCCCGCGAACGAAACTTTCAACCCGCGGTTTTCGAGTATGAAAATCGCGTCGGAAAGTCCCATGCCCACGACGTTCGGCATTGTGTTCGGGTTTTCGTCGAGCGTCGTTATCGCAACCGTCGAATTAGGCTCTACGCCGGTATGTCCCCAGCCCGTGCGGTCGCTGTATGTGGCATTCGGCGACAGTTTCGATGCGACTTTGCGAATCTTGGCTATGTCGCCGCCCTTGATGCTCGTCGGATAGTGTTCGGTGTCGCTGTCGGCAACCTCGCCCGCCCAGTTGGTGTCGCGGTTGTAGAGGAACGTGGCTATACGCTTCTGCACGGGGCCCGCCAGTCCCGCTCCGTAGACCGTGCGTCCGCCGCCGCGACGTTTGAATATCGCCGTCATGACTGTGTAGCGCGGTTTGTCGGCAGGGAGATAGGTTACCATCGAGCCGAGGAAGTAGCCGTCGATATACTGTATTCCTGCGGTCGAAACCTTTGCCGTACCCGTTTTCGCCCCGACGCGGAATGCCGATTTCTTTTCGCCGAAGTAATCCTTCGCCGTACCCGTCAGCGCGACCTCTTCCAGACAGCGGCGGACAGTGGCGAGAGTTTTGTTACTGCAAATCTTGTCCACGAGGACTTTGGTCGGGAACTCCTCGACGGTGCGGCTGCCTCGTTTGATGC
>CAZESW010000293.1:0-2109 GCA_964514795.1 uncultured Alistipes sp. | reverse complement strand
ACATATTTATAAAATGGAAAAAGATTTGCAATTGTTCGACCTCATCGCCAAGGAGCGGGAGCGTCAGATGCGAGGCATCGAATTAATCGCATCCGAGAATTTCGTAAGCGAGCAGGTTCTTGCCGCGATGGGTTCGGTATTGACCAACAAATACGCCGAAGGTTATCCTGCGGCCCGCTACTACGGCGGCTGCGAGGTGGTGGACCAGGTAGAGTCGCTCGCCATCGAGCGCATCTGCCGTCTTTACGGTGCCGAGTATGCCAATGTGCAGCCGCATTCGGGCGCACAGGCGAATATGGCGGTATTCTTCGCCGTCATGAAACCGGGCGATACCTTCCTCGGTCTTAACCTTTCGCACGGAGGACACCTCTCGCACGGTTCGGCGGTGAACATGTCCGGAACCTATTTCAATGCCGTAAGTTATTCGGTTCGCGAGGAGGACGGCCGCGTCGATTACGACGAAATGGAAGCGAAGGCGTTGGAGTGCAAGCCTAAACTCATCATCGGCGGTGCTTCGGCATATTCGCGCGAGTGGGATTACAAACGCATGCGCGAAATCGCCGACAAGGTTGGCGCACTGCTGATGATAGATATGGCTCACACGGCGGGACTTATCGCTGCCGGTCTGCTCGAAAATCCGGTGAAATATGCGCATATCGTAACTTCGACCACCCACAAGACACTGCGAGGTCCTCGCGGCGGTATCATTTTGATGGGTAAGGATTTCGAGAATCCGTGGGGACTTACCACACCGAAGGGTGCGGTGAAGATGATGTCGCAGATTCTCAATTCGGCGGTTTTCCCGGGTATTCAGGGCGGCCCGCTCGAACATGTCATCGCTGCCAAGGCGGTCGCTTTCGGCGAGGCTCTCGACCCATCGTTCAAGGAGTACCAGATGCAGGTTGCGCGCAATGCCAAGGCTCTGGCGGAGGCATTCATCGCAAAGGGTTACAAAATCGTTTCGGACGGTACGGACAACCACCTCATACTGGTAGACCTTCGCACCAAGTTTCCCGAACTGACGGGTAAGGTTGCCGAGAAGGCTCTCGTCGCCGCCGATATTACGACCAACAAGAATATGGTTCCGTTCGATTCCCGTTCGGCATTCCAGACTTCGGGTCTGCGCTTCGGAACTCCGGCGATTACCACCCGAGGTCTGAAAGAGGACAAGATGGCGGTTATCGTCGAACTTATCGACCGTGTGCTTCATGCTCCGGAGGACGAAGCGAATATCGCGGCAGTCCGCAGCGAGGTGAACGAACTGATGAAGGATTATCCGTTGTTTGCATGGTAGGGTATGCGCGAGGTTATAGATTTTCTGCGTGAACTGAGTCGCAACAACGACCGCGAGTGGTTCAATGCCCACAAGGCGACCTATAAGCACGTCGATTCGGTATTCAAAGGTTTTGCGACCGAACTTATCGACGGTATCGCCGCATTCGACGATTCGGTGCGCGGCCTGGATGTGAAAGACTGCACCTACCGCATCTATCGCGATACACGGTTCAGCCACGACAAGTCGCCTTACAAAACACACATGGGAGTTTTTGTCGCACCGCATGGGAAAAAGGCTGGTTATGCCGGATACTATTTCCATGTCGAACCCGATGCCACGAGTTTCATCCATGCCGGAATATACCTGCCGTCCCCGGCGGTGCTCCGCAGCGTGCGCGAGGAGATTATCGACAACGGCGACGGTATCATGGCTGCTATCGAACAGGCTAACGGATTCTCTCTTTACAAGGAGCGGGTTCTGAAACGCAATCCGAAGGATTTCCCTGCGGGGCACAAATACGACGAACTGCTGCGTATGCAGGATTTGGGAGTCGCAAAGACCTTAACGGAGAGCGATTTGCTGTCGCCGGATTTGTTGCAGCATACGCTGGACGATTTCCGGTCGATACACCCGTTGGTCGAGATTCTGAATCGTGCGGTCCAGTACGCTTACGACGAAATGATGTAATAACGTATAAAAACCTCAATCCGACAGACCGCCTTTTTCGGGCGGTCTGTTTATTTTCTGTTCCCCGATGTAGAGCCGTGCGAATATGTATTGCGCGGCGAAATAGGTCGTCATTATGATTATTCCGGCATTGGGGATATGCGCGA
>CAZESW010000292.1:0-2125 GCA_964514795.1 uncultured Alistipes sp. | reverse complement strand
AAATCGCCTGCATCTCGCTCGGCGGTATCGTATGCTCCGAGTCCATCGACGTCGCAGGCGACGTATTCACCGAAGATATTCAGAACTATGTCCGCCAGCAGCACAATATCCGTATCGGCGTCCGTACTGCCGAAGCTATCAAGCACAGCATCGGTGCGGCCGTGCCGGAACTGGAAGAGTCGCTGGAAGATTTCGTGATTACGGGTCCGAGCATTCTTACCGCTCTGCCGCAAACCGTGTCGCTCAACTACAACGAGATTGCATACGCGCTCGAAAAATCGCTCGTCAAACTCGATGCCGCGCTGATGAAGGTGCTCGAAAATATGCCGCCGGAGTTGTATTCCGACGTATATCACAACGGCGTGTATCTTGCGGGTGGCGGTGCGCTTATCAAAGGCCTCGACAAGCGTCTTTCGGAGAAGACGGGCATTCCGTTTCATATCGCCGAGGACCCTCTGAAAGCAATCGTTCGCGGAACGAATCTGGCGTTGAAGAATATCGACCGCTTCTCGTTCCTGATGAGAGGATAGTGCGCGTCCCGTTCCGCCGAGATGTTCCGCCGCGGAACGCCGCATGACGAAATCCGTGCAACGCAATGTATAGGCTTCTGTATTTCATAAAAAAGACCTATGTGGCGATAATCTTCATCGTGTTGGAGATTTTCGCCATACGCTCTTATGCCTATTCGACGCCTTACGCGCAGTCGCGTCTGCTCGCATTCTCGAACAGCGTCGTAGGACGCATTCACGGAATGTTCGGCGAGGTCGGACACTATTTTTCGCTGCGGAGCGAGAACATCCGGCTTACCGAGCGTATCGCCGAACTCGAAAACAGGCTCGATGCCTGCCGCGGATACATGCCGCAGGAGCAGGATTCGCTGACGGTGAATACTTACGAATATATCGCCGCACGGGTGATTGCCAACTCGGTGAACCGTCCGCAGAATTTCATTACGCTGAACAAGGGATTCAACGACGACGTGGCAATCGACATGGCGGTGATTTCGCCCGAAGGATTCGTCGTCGGATATGTCGTGAACTGCTCGGAAAACTATTCGATAGCCATGACGGTGCTCAATACCGATTTCCGAACGAGCGGCAAACTCGCCTCGGACGGCAACCCCGGGTCTGTGCACTGGAACGGCGGCGACCCGACAATAGTCGAATTCGACGAGGTGTCGAAATATGCGGTTATCGAGCAGGGCGAGGTGGTTACGACGACCGGATTTTCGCACTATTTCCCGTCCGACCTGACTATTGGCACGGTGGAGAGTTTCGAACTTAACAAGGCGCAGACGACCTACAACGTGCGTGTGCGACTGGCCGCCGATATGGCAAGGCTCGGCAATGTCCTTCTGGTGAACAATTCGTCGGCTGACGAAATCCGCGCGTTGGAGAGCGCGCCGATACGCTCTACGGGCGGCGACTGGAACTGATTTGAAAGAAGATGAACAACAGAGGTGCATACATACTCTTTTTCGCTGTCGTGGCGATGTTGCAGATTTTTCTGCTCAACAATCTCACGATAAGCACCCGTTTCGCCCCGATGGTTTATGCGGTGTGCATCATCATGCTGCCGCTCGAAATCTCGCAGCTGCGCATTCTGCTCGTCGGACTGCTGCTGGGTGTGATTATGGACCTTACGATGGGGGTGAACGGTCTGAATGTCATCGCGACTCTGCCCATCGCGTTTTTCCGTCGTCCGATATTGCATTTGGCCGCCGGAGTTTCCGACCTCGCCAAGAAAGACGGAATCCCGTCGCCCGAACGGCTGGGCGGTCATCGGTTTCACCGCTATGTCGTGTCTATGGTCGTTCTGCATTCGCTGCTCTTTTTCGGATTCGAGCGGCTGTCGTTCGACAATTTCGGATTCTTCCTCTCGCGTCTGCTGTGCAGTACCGCAGCATCGCTCGCTCTCGCCTATTTGCTGATATTCGTTTTCATGCCTAAACTGTCGCCAAAGTTATGACGATTGACAATGAGCAGCGTTCCGTCAGAACCGTAGTGCTGAGGGCGGTAGTATTCCTTATTTTCGGAGCAATCGTTCTGCGGCTGGGCTATATCCAGCTGCTCGACGGCCGCTACGACGAGCTCGCCCGCAACAACTTCCTGCGCTACGAGGTGAA
>CAZESW010000291.1:0-2127 GCA_964514795.1 uncultured Alistipes sp. | reverse complement strand
TTTTCAGAAACTATTTTTTCTCCGGATAGTGCATCGGAGCAAAAAATTCGTCGAGAGTAATATTGTAAAAATTACAGATAATCGCTATTGTCGTTATATTAGGGAAATTATCTCCTGATTCCAGATTGGCAATATTCAAACCTGTACCCTCTTTTAATTGTTCTTGGGTATGATTGTAAAGACCACGAAGTTCCTTAACTCGTAGCACGATTTTGCCCAGCAGCATTTCATCGCGTCGTTGTCTTTTACGTTTCATGTTACAAATAAAAGATGTAAATGAAAATTTTGCGCTAATACTTGTATTAGTATTAAAATATGTTTACATTTGTAAAAAGTTTTTCTTGACAATAATTCATAAATTATGCTACCTTTGCCTCTGAATGATTCGGCATAGCCGAAAAGACATAACATCATAAAGGGTAAACAACTCTTTATACCTTGCGCAAACTTGGAAACCTATTCGTAGGATGTTTATTCAGGTATAAATGTTGTCAGTCCTTGTTATGTCCTGCTCTTATAGAGCAGGACTGGCATGGGCGTAGGACAGTTTCTGAATAAGGTTTTCCAAGACCGGCGCAAGGAACTGACACCGCGTCCATTTTTTATCTCCTTAACAACCTTAAAGCGGAGGATAAACCACCGCGCAACCTTAATCAACCTTAAAACTTTATCAACCAAACTAAACCAATACAACTATGGCAAATTCAACTTCTTCCGACAGACTATATCAAGTACTGAAAGAGCAGAACAGTTCGGTTATGGGCTTCGCAAGGCGTATCAACCTTCCTTATCTGATGGGGTCTGAACAATTGTACTCCATATTGTACGGTAAAAGACGAATCTCAAAGCCCCTCGCAATAAAAATAAATGCACTGCTGCCGCAATATTCGATAGATTGGCTTTTGGGCAACGATACAGAGGAAGATACGCAAAATCTCTAAAATCCGCTTCATGAACGGAGAATTCTCGTCTCATTGGCTGCGACTAAAAGACATTATCGACAAGTCGGGACTGACAATCAGTAGTTTTGCAAAGAATATAGGGCTGAATAATGCCGAAAGGCTCTATCGTATTCAGAAAGGCAAAAACAACATAAGCCGCAAACTTGCCGAAATCATTCATAATGCCTATCCCGAGTACTCGGTTTCGTGGATATTGTGCGGAACAGATTATGGAAGCGATTCGTCGCATGTTCTGAATATTCCGATTTACAGTACTGTCCAAAGGCTGCTCTCAGGTAAATCAGCGCGTAGGATAGTCATATCACGAACCCTCGCCGGCAATGCCCGATGCGCCCTACTGTACCGGAATTGCGCCCCAGACACACCGAAATTTATGCGCGATATTACGCTGCTGCTCAACCGCACAGACCCGCAGACGCTGCGGCACGGAAAGCCGTATTTTATCGTAACGCAACACTATATCGGAGTAGGCGTCGTTCTCGACCTTGACAGATGTCAATCCGTGCGCTACAAGTGCATCATGAACCGTCAGTCGGAAAACAGAAGTGTGCCTTTATCCGACATTTCGGGAGCATGGAGTATTTGCGGCATGATAACGCAACAAAGCAAGGAGCGGCAAACTGCATCTGCCGACATATAGTTTTCACACGGCAGCCGTTATTTGACAATAAATCGCTACATTTGCGAAAACATTCGGAAATGATTGAGCACGATATAATAGCAGCCCCGGCAACCGCTCTCGGAGGTGCGATAGCGGTAATAAGGCTGAGCGGCAACGGTGCGATAGAGTGTTGCGACGCTGTATTCCGCGGACGCAAACCACTCGCCGACGCCGGTTCGCATACGGTACATTACGGCGAAATCGTCGATGGCGACCGCGTGATAGACGACGTTCTGGCGTCGGTTTTCCGTGCGCCACACTCCTACACGGGCGAAGATTCGGTCGAAATTTCGATTCACGGCTCGCGATACATTGCATCCGAGGTTATCGGTTTGCTGTGTCGCCACGGCGCACGTCCGGCTCGGGCGGGCGAATTCTCGATGCGGGCATTCGCTGCCGGCAGAATCGACCTTTCGCAGGCTGAGGCTGTCGCCGACATAATCGCCGCCGATTCGCGGGCAGCACACGCAATGGCATCGACGCAGATGAGGGGCGGATACTCCG
>CAZESW010000290.1:0-2128 GCA_964514795.1 uncultured Alistipes sp. | reverse complement strand
TATTGTCAATCTATAATTTTATTCTTTTATCTCCTCGCCGAAAAGCGTTGCCGACGAAGAACCGGTTATGCGGACGCGCACATAGTCGCCCGCCTTGTGGTTGCCGCGGTCGAAAACGACCATTTTGTTCTGCGACGTTCTGCCGCACAACTGCTCGGCGCTGCGTTTGGATTCGCCCTCGACGAGAATCGTGAACTCCCTGCCGACATCGCGGCGGTTGCTCTCGACCGAAAGTTCGTTCTGCAACGCGATTATCTCGTTCAGACGGCGGCCCTTCACCCCGTCGGGCACATCATCCGCGAAATGACGGGCAGAGAAGGTGTTCGGACGCTCGGAATACTTGAACATGTATGCCGATTCGTAGCCTACCTCACGCATCAGCGACAGTGTTTGGAGATGGTCCTCCTCGGTCTCACCGCAGAAACCTGCGATAAGGTCGGTCGTAATCGCGCAGTCGGGCATGTAACGGCGGATTGCCGCGATACGGTCGAGATACCATTCGCGGGTATATTTGCGGTTCATGCGTTCGAGAACCACGCTCGAACCCGACTGGGCGGGCAGATGGATAGCCTTGCAGATATTTTCGTATCGCGCCATGACGTCCAGCAGGCGGTCGCTCATATCCTTCGGGTGCGACGTGGCGAAACGTACGCGCAGAAGCGGCGAAATTTCGGCGACACGGCTCATCAGCTCGGGAAATCCGACCTCGCCGAAGCGATACGAATTGACATTCTGTCCGAGCAGCGTAACCTCGCGATAGCCGTTGTCGAAAAGGCTTTTCGCCTCGGCGACGATGGTTTCGGGGTTGCGGCTGCGCTCGATACCGCGGGTATAGGGTACGACGCAGTAGGCGCAGTAGTTGTTGCATCCGCGCATGATTGCGATGAATGCGCTGACGCCGTTTTTGTCCAGTCGCACGGGAGCGATTTCGGCATAGGTCTCCTCTTTGGAAAGCATCACGTTGATGCCCTTGCCGCCGCTCTCCGCCTCTCGGACGAGTCGCGGGAGATCGCGGTACGAGTCGGGACCTGCGACAATGTCTACCCCGCCGTCCTCGATAAGTTTCTCTTTCAGACGCTCCGCCATGCAGCCGATAATGCCCACCACGATCGACGGGCGGGCTTTGCGGTAACGGCGCATGTCGTTAAGCCGCCCCCAGATGCGCTGTTCGGCGTTGTCGCGGATAGAACATGTATTTATAAGTATGACGTCGGCATCGGCGATTTCGGAGGTATAGACATACCCTTCGTCCTGCATTATCGAAACTACGATTTCGCTGTCGCCCGCATTCATCTGACAGCCGTAGGTCTCGATAAACAGGCGTTTGCCGGCACCCTGCAACGGGCGCAATCCGTTTTGTGCAAACATAAGCTACTCCATATTTTGTATTTCGGTTTTCTCCGGCAGCGGCTTGAAGCCTTCGCCGAAGGTATCGTAGGCATCGGTAACGACGAGGAACGCCCGAGGGTCGCACTCCTTGATTACGCGCTGAACCATCGGCACCTCCTTGCGCGACACGACGAGGAAAATCATGTCCTTGTCCTCTTTGGTATACATTCCGCTCGCCTTGATGTACGTCGCGCCGCGGTCGAGTTTGAACAGAATGAATTCGCGCAGTTTATCGTTATTCTTGTCGGAGATGATGAACAGCAGTTTGTCGTACGACGCTCCGTCGAGGACGTAGGCGATGACACGCGAGGATACATATATAGCAATAAGCGAATAGAACGACAGCATCCAGCCCGAAGCGTCGGGTTCGCCCGTGCCGACGCCGAATCCGATAACAATCAGGCCCGACAGCACGACGGTGGAGTCGGCCATGAGGACGCCGGTCGAAAATTTGATGTGGCAATACTTCTGGAGAATCATCGCCACGATGTCGGTTCCGCCCGTAGTAGCCTGCTGACGGACGACAAGGCCGACGCCGAGACCGATAATCACCGCACCGACGATGGATGTCAGCATCAGATGTTCGGACAGGTCGAGCGTTCCGCCGAGAATCTGCGACGGGTCGAGGTTGCGGAGAGCCTCCTCGTCGGGATAAGCCAGACGCGACATGACGTTCATCGCGCCGGGGGTATACATGGCTGCGATGATGGTGCGTGCGCCGAACTGTCCGCCGAAAAGG
>CAZESW010000289.1:0-2133 GCA_964514795.1 uncultured Alistipes sp. | reverse complement strand
GTGAGCCTTACGAGCATCTATGCGCAGAAGGATTTCACGATAAAGGGGCTGCATCTGAACCATCGCGTTCTCGTTCAGCTGACGTCGAACCGCGAGGTCGTGCCGCTGCCGCTCGTGTCGGCGTTCCTGTCGTATTACTACGAATTCTGGATAAAACGCGACGTGCTGCGCGTGCAGATAGGTTTGGACGGAAGGTTCAATACCAAATACTACGCGCAGGGCTACAATCCGGCGCTGTCGGTATTCTACAATCAGAACGAAGTGGAGGTCGGCAACTATCCGTATGTCGATGCGTTCGTGTCGGCGAAGTGGAAGCGCATGCGGATACTTATAAAGTACCAGCACGTGAATCAGGGTCTGTTCGGCAATAACGAGTTCTTTTCGATTGCCAAGTACCCGCTCAACCCGGGAATGTTCAAGGTCGGTCTGTCGTGGGCGTTCTACGACTAACCGCCGGTATTCCCGACCGTGAATCTGCGGCGGAGATGTGTTCCGCCGGTATAAAAACGATGCTATGATGAATTTCAGAAGAATAATAGCGCCACTGCTTTTCGTCGCCGTCGCCGCGACCGCATCCCTCGTGTGGCTGCACCTGCTCGTCGCTGAGAGAACCGTTGTCGAGGAACAGCCCGTGAGTGAACTGCTCTCGGAGGAGGAGTGCGAGATTTCGATTTACGACAACGTTTTCCGCCGAGTCGGCAGGACACATGGTATCGACTGGCGTCTGATGAGTGCCATCGCATATAACGAATCGCGTTTCTGCAACGACGTAGTGTCGCGTCGCGGTGCGGTCGGACTGATGCAGATAATGCCGCATGTGGCGCAGGAGTACGGATTGACGAAAGATGATTTGCTCGACCCGATAGTCAATATCGAACTTGCGGCGCAGATTATAACGTCGGTAGAGAAGATGATGCGTCTGCCGCGGACGGTGCCGAAGCATGACCGGACAGCCATGATTCTGGCATGCTACAACGGCGGCTACGCCCATATCACCGATGCCCGCAGTCTGGCGAACTACTATGGCGAGGACAATCTCTCGTGGGAGGTTGTCGCCGGATACCTCGAACTGCTCGAAGACTCGGATTTTTATGAACACGAGGCTGTCATTTACGGCCGGTTCAAGGGTAGCGGCGAAACCATAAAGTATGTCGATGCCGTCATGTCGCGCTACGAAAAGTATTGCCGCACCTTCTCGCCGGACAACGGATAATCCCGCTTCGTGGAGATTTGGCGGCGAAACTATAAGGTGATTAAGGTGAAAAAGGTGGATAAAGTAGGTAATGTCGCCGAATCATTTATTACCTTATATACTTTAAGGCGGCAGGCTTAATGCCTGCCGCCTTACTTTAAATACTTTGAGTGTATTGCCGTCTGTCAGAATCCCGCTCTTTCAAGCCATGTGAGAACTGATTTTTTCGCCTGCTCGCGCGAGTTCTGTGCCGTCGCTCCGCGCATGGCGAGCCCCGTGCCTACCGTCGCTCCATTGCATGCCTTGGCAAGACGCTTGTCGGTGCCCGACAGCCCGCTGCCCTCGTGGGTGCAGAACGGAATGACGTTCTTGCCATGCCAGTCGTGCCGCTCGATGAACGTGTAGACCGCCATCGGCATGTCGCCCCACCAGTTCGGATAGCCGATGAATACGGTGTCGTAATCCTCGACGGCAATGTCGCCCGTGATTGCTGGACGTGCGGCTGCGGACTGCTCCTTTTTCGCTACGTCGATGCAGTCGTCGTAGGAGTGCGGATACTTTTGCGCCGGAACGATTTCGAAGAGCTCGCCGCCGGTTGCCTCGGCGATAAATTCGGCAACGATGCAGGTGTTGCCTTTCGTGATGTTGCCTACCGCGTAATTCTCGCCCGCGCGGGAGAAAAACGCGACCAATACTTTCTTGTCGGTTTTCATATCTTTGTTTTCCTGTTGTTTGTCGTCGCGTGCGAATGCCGGTGCCGGCAGTGCGAGCATCAGCATACCGATGCCCCAGCGAATGATGTTTTTCATAATCGGTTGATGTTTTAGTCGTAATATTGCAATAATCTGCGGAATGTGGCGCGCTCGTGCCGCTTTATTTTGTACGGCTAATACCAGTCGTGCTTCTCGTTTCTGTTAAGTGCGGCTATTCGTGCCATTTCA
>CAZESW010000288.1:0-2146 GCA_964514795.1 uncultured Alistipes sp. | reverse complement strand
ATGCGCGAGAAAGTCGAGCTGCTGGGCCCCGAGGAGGTGCGCCGGGAGTTCGCGGCCATCGTCGCCAAGATTGCCGGGATGTATGACACCGCGCAAAATTGAGTATCGGTTCGACGGTACGATTGCGGACGATGTTTTTGATCCCTCGGCTACTGAAATTGTACGCCGCGACCTATTACCAAAGTTGTAGCCCTACTCCTCATCTCCGGCGGTCCCGTCCAAACCCGCGTCGGTACAGATGCCGGAGGCATGCCAACGCCACGGTTTGCAGTTGATGATTCGGTAGCGTATTGCCGAAGGTCTGTCGCGATGCCTGCAAGGTATCGTAAGATTCATAGTCGGGATAATCCATGCCGTAGGCGCGGTGCGTCTCCTGCAGGCACACCTCGTCGAACCGGCTTGGGGCGAATCAGACTGTAAAATTTTTCGACGATTTCGCCGTGCGCATGACAACGACTCCTACCGAGCAAACGTTTGTTCGGCACTCGTTCACCGTTTCAAAATCTATGGCTGCAAAATCCTTCGATTTCTCGCACTTTTTCTTGCCTCGGCATTACCTGCGCAAGCACGGCACTGCCCTCGGCTTATCGAAAAGGTTCATAATTCAGTTTCCGAATGAATACCCGATTCTGTGGCGAGAACCGCCGTCGCAGGTTCTGCCACAAAAACGGAATAAATGCTAAAATATACTTACATATTGCTTGATGTCGCGCGGGCGGTTGAGCAGACGGACGCTTTCGAGCATCAGACCGCTGCGACGGTTATCCTCCTCGCCCCACTCCCTGTTATGGGTTGCGAATGAGGTTATGCGGTTGAACAAATCCCACATATTGATGTCGCTCCGTGCCTCCGTAAGCGGGAAATGCTTCATGTCGTATCCCGCTTTGGCATACATATCCGACAGCCGCCCGTAAGGGGCTATCTCCTCGGTGGCAGCATCGTCTGCGCCATAGCGGGCGAGCAGACGGTTTGCCTGCCGCACCTCGCCGACCGAAGCATCGGTCTGCATCGCCAGCAGCGCATTTCGCCGGGTCCTTTGCAGATTCGCGCCGATGAAGGTTCCGGACTGAGGCAGAGCCAGCAGCCGAAGTATGGACGACTCGTCGAGCTGGTTGGTTCGGGCCATTTTCCGCTCTACGGCCTCCATCTGCCCGTTCGAGCAAACCATTCGCAGATAATAGTTTCCTGCCTCGACTTCTCCCAGATTCCAGCGGAACCAGATGCCGTTTGTCATAAACTCGTCGCCGGGAGCAAACTCGTCGTAAACGGCGTTGTTGGGCAGCAGACTTACCATGATGCCGCCCTAGCCGTTATCGTTCGTGTAGAATTTGTCGGGCATATAGCCGTTGTCGCTCATGAACATATCCAGAAAGTCGAAGAACGACCGGGCGGGGATAGCATCTTTTTTGAGATGCGTCGCGCCGATGATCCTGCGC
Organism: uncultured Alistipes sp.; assembly: GCA_964514795.1. Taxonomy (GTDB): domain Bacteria; phylum Bacteroidota; class Bacteroidia; order Bacteroidales; family Rikenellaceae; genus Alistipes. Next base: position 710 of record CAZESW010000288.1, on the reverse strand, counting down.
TGTTCGGGGTCGGCGATAAGTGCTATCTTGCCCGCCTTCTCGATGCTGTTCGAGAGTGCGAGATAGTTGCGCAGGTCGCGGATTCCGTTGTTCCCGAAGGTGTCAGAAACCGACTTTGACTGTTGCTTGGAGATCCCGATAAACGAATCGAGCCGGTCGCAAATTTCCGGCTCGACAGCGAGTTCGAGCCCGTTTATCATATAAGTGTTTTCGCCCGTCGAAATAAGGTCCTGCGGTTCGACGGCACGGAAAGGCATCTGTGCCGAAATAAAGGCATCACGACGCCGCGAATAGGTCTGACTATCCATTTTGCTGTGTATTTAGGTTGTTGAACAATTTATCGAAACGGTCGGCAAAGTCGTGCAGTTGATTGCGGACGTTGCGTTGCATACGTTTGAGCGTCTGATCCTGTTCGTAACGCTCCTCGTCGAAAAATACATCGCCGACCGTACTCAGATTGTAATACAGTTTGACGCCCACATCTCCGCGACGATGCTTCGAGAACGTTATGTAACGGTCGGAATAGATGTTTTTCGGATTGTCGAGTCGCAGTTCCATCATCGCCGTGATCATGTGTTTCAATCGGTTGGACCCTACGAAGGCCCCCGATTTCGTTACCTGCTGAATGGTCAGGAAGGTGGTATTGACGCTTCGGCGGTTCTGCGCCTTGTTCTGCTGCTTGATGAGCGACAGCAGCATGCTCTCCGCCC
>CAZESW010000287.1:0-2172 GCA_964514795.1 uncultured Alistipes sp. | reverse complement strand
ACAACCTGCAAGATACCCTAAAATGCACAATGGTAGATTGCCACGTCGCTGCGCTTCTCGCAATGACGTTTTTATTCATTCTATTGCAATCGTTTCAGATGGCAGAACAGCAAATCGCCGTTTTCGTCGCGCAGGTGCATGCCGTTGCCCTTGCAGTAGCGGAAGAATTTGCAGTCGGCGCAGTCGCCCTTGCGCATCCACTCGCGATTGCGGTACGGAGCGAAACGGTTGGTCCACACATCCCAGAAATCGTCGCTGTATATGTTGCCCTGCTTATAGTCGGAACGGATGCTCGTACATGCCGAAATCGAGCCGTCGACAAGCACTGAAGCCACCGACACGCCGGCACTGCATGTATAGAGATGGTCGCGCACCTCGCCTTAGTAATTGCCGAGGAAGCCTTCGCAGCCGTAACTTGCCTTGATGCGGCCCTCGCTGCGGGTGCGCTTGATAAATTCCATCACGCCGCGGAACTCCTCGTCGGAGAGTTGCAGGTCTTCGTGCTGCGCAGCGCGTCCGACAGGAAACACGGTGAATATGCGCCACTCCTTGACACCCATACTTATAAGCAGCTCCTTCACGTCGTCGAGCTGCGAATAGTTGTTGCGGTTGACGCACGTCACGACATCGAACACGAAATCCGGCTCGGCAGCCATCATCCGTATGGCATCGGTCGCACGGGCGAAACTCTTCGGATTGCCGCGCATACGGTTGTGTTCCTCCTCCAATCCGTCCAGACTTACCGTCGCCGTGTGCATGCCCGAATTGCGCAGTGCGCGGAACCGCTTCGGCGTCATATAAAGGCCGTTGGTCACCATACCCCACGGGAATCCCTTTTCGTAGATTGCGCGGCCGCACTCCTCCAAATCCTCGCGCATGAGCGGTTCGCCGCCCGAAATGATTACGAATACGCTGTGGGGGTCGGTATGCGCCGCCACGTTATCGAGTACGCGCAGGAAATCCTCCTTCGGCATATCGGCGAATCCCGACGACTTTTTGCAGTCGCTGCCGCAATGACGGCAATGCAGGTTGCAACGCAGCGTACATTCCCAGAATAGTTGGCGCAAACGGTGTTCGCGCACACGGTCATTTTCGAGTTTGCGCGCGATTTCGAGCGCAAGACGACGGCGCAGATTGAGTTTATCGACGGTCATGGGTTACTCTTTTTCGGTATTTTCGGTCGCAACGGTATCGCCATCCTGCTGTTCGGCGGTTACGGCACACTCTTCGTTATAATCGATTACTGGACATCCGTACAAATCAGGATGTTCCGGTTCACAAGAAGCGAATCCGAGCGAAGCCAACACCGCTATAATAATGCGATTTACAAATCCCGGTTTCATAATATATACTTATTCTGCTTCTGCCGGCTGTTCCCTTTCGAGTTTGACATTGGCGGTAATTTCATAATCACCTTTATACCAATTTCCGCCATCTTTCAGTTTTTTCTTCGTCATATCGTCGAGTCCGAGCGTCGCCGATTTGAACAATCCGCCGTTGTCTTCGCCGTCCACATCCTCGAACGACACGGTCTGTTCAGACAAATCGAAAGATTCAACATGAGAACCGGTAAATTTACCGTCGGCATCCGTATATACAGTTACATCGGCATCCTTATCAAATCTATGGCTATCGCTTATAACGACTTTTATGCCCTTTATCGGCGCATTATTTTCATCGGTTACCGTTCCCACTATACGATAACTCATATAAGGACAGCCGTATTCGACAGGAATTTCGTCGCTCTTTATCTCTTCTCCGCACGCAGAAAATCCGAGCAGTACCAATACCGCCTCCAAAGTGCGAAGCAGAAAGTTTCTTGGTTTCGATTTCATGATTGTACCCTCCCTTTATGATTTGATTTATTGGCAAATATAGGAATTACAGACCGATAAAACAAATTTCGTGATGATAAATTCATATTAAATATTTTTAATAAATAATTTGATTTATGCGAAAAAGGCCTATCTTTGCGCTGTTAATAGAATAACACAACACAATATCATGCTTAATATTGTACTTTTCGGTGCGCCGGGTTGTGGCAAAGGAACGCAATCCGAACTCTTGGAAAAGAAATACGGATTGGCGCACATCTCCACCGGAGATCTTATCCGTAGCGAAATCGCCGCAAAAACACCTCTCGGCGAGAAAATGCAGTCCTACATCGAACGC
>CAZESW010000286.1:0-2175 GCA_964514795.1 uncultured Alistipes sp. | reverse complement strand
CCGTCGAAGGGTCGCTGAAACGGTTGCAGACCGACCGCATAGACCTCTATTATGCGCACCGTGTGCCGCAGGAGGTCGATGCCGCGGAGCTGGCCGAATGGTTCGGAGAACTCATCAAGGAGGGTAAGATTCTCGGCTGGGGCGTGTCGGAAGCCACCGCCGCGCAGATTAGGCGTGCGCACGAGGTGACGCCGCTGACGGCCGTACAGAGCGAATACTCGATGATGGCTCGCCAATGGGAGCTGGAGGTGATACCGCTCTGCCGCGAACTGGGCATCGGGTTCGTGGCCTACTCGCCGATGGCGGGCGGACTGCTGAGCGGCAAATACACTGCGCAGACGGAGTACAAAGGGGACGATATTCGCCGCGTCATTTCGCGCTACAAGCCTGAGAATATAGCTGCCAATCAGCCTATTGTCGACCTTGTGAAGCAGTATGCTGCACAGAAAGACTGCACACCCGCGCAGATTTCGCTGGCGTGGGTGATGAAGAATGAACATGTCGTGCCGATTCCCGGAATGCGGAGCGATGCACGCATTGCCGAGAATCTGGGAGCGGCCGAAGTCGTGCTGAGCGACGAAGAGTATCGCACGCTGACCGCCGCGCTCGACCGGATGCAGGTATATGGCGTGCGTACCGACGAGGAGATTGCCGGACTGGGCGAACTTCGCACCAAACTCTACGGCAGTGCCGGGGTACATTAGCATGATGATTCGCTTACTGCCGATATTCGTTTCAGGTCTGTCGGCAACGGTTCGGACCGCGGCCGGCTCTCTGTTGCGGCCGGCTGTCGGGTCCCGCCTGCGGCGGTGGTCGCAGTTTTAAGACTGAATTGAAAATTGAACAGATATGAAAATCGTAATTCTGAAAGGAAGTCCGCGCAAGAGCGGAAATTCAAACCGGTTGGCCGACCAGTTCGCAAAAGGGGCCGCCGAAGCCGGACACGAAGTAATCGAGTTCGACTGCACGAAACACCATGTGAGCGGCTGTATGGCCTGCAATGCCTGCGGGATGAACGGTCCGTGCGTGCAGAAGGACGACTTCGCGCCGCTGCGCGGGCAGTTGCTTGCAGCCGACGCAATTGTGCTGGCGACACCAATTTACTACTTCGGCGTGAGCGCGCAGCTCAAAACCGTTATCGACCGATTCTACTGCGTCAACACCGTTATCGGCGGCAAAAAGTCGGTGTTTATCGCCACGATGGGCAATCCCGACATTCAGGTCGGCGATTCGGCGAAGATGATGTACGACAAAATGGTCGGCTACCTCGGCTGGCAGGATTGCGGGCAGCTGATCGTTCCGGGCGTATGGGCCGCGGGCGACATCAAACGTACCGGCTACGAAGAGCGGGCCTACGAACTGGGACGCAATCTTCGCTAAAAAGCGCTAACTTTGCGACTATGGAACCTTCGAGCGTATACAACTACCGGGATATTATTTACAGCTGTTTTCTGCCGGCCGAATCGCTGTCGGAATACAGGTTGCTGCACCACGCGCTCATCCATGTCTATTCGGGCGAGATACGGCTCGAATACGGCGGACGGGTGCAGCATATCCGTGCCGGCGAATATGTCTTTCTCAAACGCGACCACCGCCTGCAAATCCACAAGCATACGCTCGGCAGCGACCCCTACAAGGCGATCAGCATCCGGTTCGACCGCCGCTTCCTGCGCGAATACTTCCGCACGCTCGACGACGCGGCCTTTCCGCAGCGGGCCAGGCGGTTCCGCGAGGCGGTCATCCAGATGCCCAGGTCGCCCTATGTCGAGAGCCTTTTCGCGTCGCTGTTTCCGTTTACGAATACCGACACACAGCCCGACGACGACTTCGTGCGGATAAAGATGCACGAGGCAATGCGCTGCCTGCTGCAAGCCGACAAACGTTTCTATCCGACGCTGTTCGATTTCAATGAACCGTGGAAAATCGACCTGCTGTCGTTTATGGAGCAGAACTGCACGCAGGATCTGTCTTTGAGCGAGTTCGCCGCCTACACGGGCCGTTCGCTGGCGACTTTCAAGCGCGACTTCGCCAGCATCAGCGACCTGCCGCCGCAAAAGTGGCTTATCCGGCAGCGGCTCGAAGCGGCCCGCAGGATGATTTGCGACGAAGGACGGCGGGTGTCCGATGTCTATCTGGAGGTCGGTTTCAAGAACCGTTCGCACTTTACCGTCGCCT
>CAZESW010000285.1:0-2180 GCA_964514795.1 uncultured Alistipes sp. | reverse complement strand
GAGGCAGCGAACCGACCTTGCGCACGGACGGACGCAGCGGCGAAACACCCTCGGCGGACGCTGCGGATGCTGCGGCACGGGTGATTCGGAAATATATCAGGTCGCTCTCGTCGCCCTCGACATAAAAATATTCGTCGCCGTAGTGCAGCGAGTAGTTCATCGACATGAACTCCTTGTCGCGGCCGCCGATTTTCAGAATCTCGCTGAACAGCGACAGATTGTCGCCGTTCAGAGTGCCGGTATAGATAGGGCCGTTGTAGCCCAGCAGGCCGACCAGAGCATCGCTGCCCGAGATATACATCTTGCCGGAGAACTCGACGGCCATATCCATGCCGTCGAGCGTTTTAGTACCCAGAATCTGCGGACCCTCAACGGAGACCTTGCCCGTTTCGGGATGATAGCGCATCTCGAACGGGTACTCCTGCGAAACCGACGTGCGCGACCAGCCGTAGACCTTGAAGCTGCGGTTGGGCGTAAGCTCCTCGATACGCAGATTGTAGGTTTCGTAAGTAGACCAGTCGGCGGTCGTCTGGCCCGTAACGGTCCAGTTGCCGAGATACGCCTTGTAGCCCTCGGACGCTTCGGCCGAAGCAGGCTCGGCGGCTGTCCTGGCGCTCGCGATACGGATTATCGGCGTCTCGTCGTCGTAAGCCACGCCGATGATGACGTATTCGGTATCGGATTCGAGGCCGGTGAATATGCGTTCGAAATATCCGTCCCTGGTGAGCGTCGCGATTTCGGCATCGTCGTAAATCGGATTGACATAGAGCATGGACATGTACATATAGAACGTATAGAAATACTCCGGCTGCGAGAACAGCTGTTCGAGCTGTTCGAGACCCATTCCGGAGATGCCGAACATCATCGCCATATACTCGTCGAACGTCGACTTCTCCATCGGCATCGAGCTGCACCATACGCGGTCGGTGTTCAGTTCGCCGCCGAAGTAGAGCGGTTCGAACGTCAGCAGGAACGTATCGTAGTCGTGATAGCCCTGCAACTCGCGCTCGTAAGGGAGGACGTCGAGAGCGATTGTCGGAGTATGCGAAGGCACATCGACCTGCAACTCCCTGTAAATTTCGCAGGCGTTGCAGTCGATACCGTAAACGGCGAGGACATACGAACTGCCCGCATCGACAATCCACTTGTCGGTATAGGTATTGCCGCTGACATGGCCGCCGTTGTACTCGAAGAGGTAGTCCATAATTCCGCGGTCGCCGCCGGACTCGGCCTTGAATTTGTCGAACTCGCCCTTCTCGAACAGGTCGTAGAAGAAGAAAGCGATTTTGTTCTCATCGCATGCCATACGCAGCGTTGCCGAATCGAACGTCAGATTGTCAATCGACAGCTCGATATCCTCCGTCGATACGCCCTTGGCTGCCGGCATCGTGAACGGAATAAGCGTCGCATCGCCCGACCACGAGTAGTTTTCGAGTGCGGCTGCAATCACGTAATACTCCTTGCCCGGGGTAAGCGAAACGGTGCGGCGGGTCGGATGTTCGTCGCCGGCGGTCCATACGGCCTGACCCGAAACCTCGCTCTGGACGCCGATTTGGGCGAGCATGCTGTACATGAACAGATTCTTGTCGAACTCCGGACCGGCGGTGTACATCGCAACCATAAGTTCATAATCGTAGAACCATTTCTCCACATAGGTATGGTAGCACGTGCAGCCCTCCGGCAGGTCGATATTGTAGGAAACCGCAAGGTCGGACACCAGCACGTCGGTTATCAGTTCATGCACGACTGGCACCTCGGTAGTCGCATCGACCTTCACCACCTCGCTGAACAGGTCGCCTTTGCTCGCCGCGGCATACACGGTATAGTCCGTGCCCGGTTTCAAATCGAGAATCTCGAACGTCTCGGGCGCTTCGAAAGCCTGCGACGACTCGCCCTGTTCGAAAATCGCGGCAGCATCGGGAATCACCGCTGCGGCGTTCGCCTCGACGATACAGTATGCCATCATGTCGGCATTCTGCGCCGAAAGTTTGATTTCGATTTCGGTTTCGGTTACACGACCCAGCTCTATCGCCGCCGAAGGAGGCGTTACTGGTTGCGGGTCGTCCGTTCCGGAATTCGTACAGCCGGTAACGAATACCGCCATGCACGCGAATGCGAATAATGCACGCGCCGAGTGGAAAATTCGTAGTTTCATAACAAAGAATTTAAAAAAATTAAAC
>CAZESW010000284.1:0-2187 GCA_964514795.1 uncultured Alistipes sp. | reverse complement strand
CCGAATTCGGATGCAGCGTGCCTGCCGTCGGCGGTTCGGTAAATGCGGAGTTCGCCGGCCGCGGCATCACCTTCTACCGTATGCCGTCGTCGTCGCGGGCCTATCCGTTGTCGCTCGACCGCAAGGCGGAAGCATACCGGACGATGTTTACAGATGAAAAACTGCTGATATGACAATCACGATAGACGAACACATTGCGCTGCGACCGTTGGAAAGCGGCGATGCCGAACATATATTCGCCATACTCGACACCTATCGCGAACAGATGCGCCGATGGCTGCCGTTCGTCGATTATACGCACTCCGCCGACGATTCGGCACAGTTCGTCGCCTCCGTATTGCAGAGCGAGGAGTCGATTTTCGCCATAACACGCGACGGCGTATTCATCGGTCTGGTCGGCACCCGAAGCACCGAGCGCGAAAACGACCGGACCGAAATCGGCTACTGGCTGTCGCCCGAATATCACAACCGCGGAATCATGACACGCTGCGTCCGCGCCGTATGCGAATATGCGTTCGGCTGTATGTCGATGCATCGTATCGCCATCCGGTGCGCCGTCGGCAACGATGCGAGCCGCGCCATACCTCGCAAACTCGGTTTCGCGTTCGAGGGTATCGAACGGCGCGGCGAAAAGATGTGCGACGGCACCTACGCCGACATAGAAGTTTACTCTCTGATTGCCGGATAAAGCCGGACAACCGTCCATCAAACATTCTCCATACCGAGCCGGTCGGCGACCTTGTCCCAATCGACCATATCCCAATAGGCGTCGATAAAGTCGGAGCGGCGATTGCGGTAGTCGATATAGTAGGCGTGTTCCCACACGTCGAGCGTCAGTATCGGTTTGAATCCGCGGCGCAGAGGATTGCCCGCATTGGATTCCGACAGAATCGCCAGCCGTCCGTCCTTATCCTCGGCGAGCCACACCCAGCCCGACCCGAAAAGTCCTGCGGCAGCCTTTGCGAACTGCTCCTTGAACGCCGTAATCGACCCGAAATCGCGCACGAGGCGTTCCGCCAGTTGCTTCGGAATCGGTTTCGGAGCGGGAGTGAGGCTCTCGAAGAAAAATTCGTGATTCCACGTCTGTGCCGCATTGTTGAGCAGTGCTCCGTTCGCCTCGACGATAATCTCTTCGAGCGGCATATTTTCGTAGCGTGTATCGCGGACAAGGCGGTTAAGGTTGTTCACATACGTTTGCAGATGCTTTCCGTAGTGGTATTCGAGCGTCTCACGGCTCATCTTCTCGCCGAACGCACCGAGGGCATAAGGCAGAGCCGGCATTGCGAAAACCGCCTCCTCCTCGACAATCGGAGTCGCGGCGACGGAAGACGGATTTTCCGTGTCATGATTATGCAGATAGATGTATCCGTTCAGATATGTCGCGAACAGAATCCACACGAAATATGGCGCGAACAACCATGCCGACAGTTTGCGGCGACCGGCGGCATATACTATATAGGTAAAGACCAGAACATCGAGTATCAGGATGTCGATAAGTCCGAGCAGCGGGTTGCGCATTGCGAAAAACAGCACGCTCCACAGGAAATTGACGACGAGTTGCAGAATCCACAGACGCACGACGCTCATATCCCCCCGCACGAGCATAAATCCTATCGACAAGCCGACGCACAGATAAATGATGCTCCACGCGATAGGGAACGCCATATTCGGCGGATTCACCGGCGACTTGACGAGCGTCGGATACCACTCCTCGATAGCCGATGCCTGAACGTAGGACGACAACAGTCCGACAGCGAAGCACAGCAGAATAGGGACAAAAAAGGCAAGAAACTTTCTCATTGTTTGAAATTCGTTTATCGGAAAGAGTGTAAACAAATTCTGTTCCAAGGAAATTTAGGGCAGGGGCTTTAAGGACTTTAAAGTCTTTAAGGTCGCGCGGCATTGCATGCCGCTTTAATGTCTTTAATGACCTTAAAGTCCTTAGGGTCTCTAAGGTCGTTAAGGAGGTTTTCACCCCTTACGCTCGCTGCGGGGGCACTCCCGCACAAACAACGGCAGTTCGGAACGAACCCATTTTACGTTTTAAGGCGGCATGTTCTGTCTGCAAGCAGACGACATGCCGCCTTAAAACGCAAAACGACAGGATTTTTCAATCCTGCCGTCGTTTGTGCGGGTGGAAGATGGGGTTCGAACCCACGACCTTCGGAACCACAATCCGTCACTCTA
>CAZESW010000283.1:0-2227 GCA_964514795.1 uncultured Alistipes sp. | reverse complement strand
GACTGCAAATATTGCAGCGACGAGCGCGAGCGCGAAGTCGTGGTCGCGCGGGCATCCGTCAGCGAAGCCATATCTTCCAGCACGATATACTCCGTATCGCCGTTGTAAAACAGGAATGACCGGTCGACGGAGTTGTCGATCGGGATATTTCCGCCCCTTAATGTCAGAAAGTGTTCCTGCGTGGATCCGTCGCTTTCGAATTTCACGAGATTCACCCACTCGGGCAGGTCGGGAGAGAGGGCCGAATATTTGAATCCGTACATCCCGTCGTCCCACTGTTCCGCGACGGACGCTCCGTAGTCGCGCTCCCACACACGCTCCCACGACAGCGCGATGTCGGCGGAAGGGAAGTGGTTGTAGCACAACTCCTGACGGCACGACGCGAGTATCATCGACATGATGGTCGCAACAGTTGTTATGTAAAATCTGCTACTCTTCATGTCTCCGTTTTTTCGATTTGTTTTCGTCCCACAAACGCCACACAAGCGACAATTTCACCTTCAACGGACCGAAATAGTTCAGCGTCTTGGTACGCTGGTAGAGATGGTGGCCTTCGTAAGGCACATACTCCTTGAATCGGGAGTACATATATCCTGCTCCGATTCCGGCTTCGAGAGAGAGCCTTTTTCCGATTGGCCACATGTATCCCAGCGACAGACCGGCCATCACGCCGTCTCCATAGTAGCCGGGGCTGCCGTTCTGCAAGTCGTACCATCCGCCCCCGGCTAATACGCCGACATATATGCCGTGCCATGGCTCGCGCGGCTTTATCCAGTAGCGCACTTCGGGTGTTATAATCGCTATGCGGTAACTCTTGTTGTGCGAGTATTTGCCCCACCATGCGACGTCGCCTTCGAGAGACACCGACCAGCGGTCGGTTATCAGGTACTCCAATTCGAGGTTGGGCATGAGGATGGCGTAGTATGGCAGGTTGGTTTTCAGAGCCAGACGGTGACGCGGCGTACCGGCATCCGCCGTATCCTGTATCCGCATCGGCGGTGCGACGGATTCCTTACCTGCGGACTCCCCGTCTGCGGATTGCGCACCTGCGGACTGCGCGTTTAAAGATTCGCTGCCCGAAAGTTCCGTACCCGAAGGCTGTGCGTCAGACCGATTTGGCTTTGCCGATTCCATAACCGCCTCTTTTTCGGCGGCGGACTGTTCCGAATTATCCGACGTCGCAGCCGCAACCGCTGTCGATTCAGAAGCAAAATCCGTTCCGCCGGTCGTCGTGCGGGCGCCCGACGCATCGACATCCGTCATGGCTCCAATCGTTTCGGCAACCGCCGTCGGCCGGTCGCAATTGTCGGATTTCAGATAGATTGAAACGGTGAAAGCGTGTCGCAGTTCAGGGAACAGATGGACGAGCATCCATCTGTAAGGTTCGCCGTCGTCAAGCGATTTAAGACGTCTTACGCAGTCGGCTGCTCCCGTCCGCGAATTCACAGGAATGATTGTATCATCAAGGATTTCAAGTATCTGCGCGCGCGACGGAACATCTTTTCTATTTGCGACCAGACGCCGCAGTTCATTCCATGCCACGCCCTCGGAGTGAGTCCTGACGATATCATGCCTGATGCCCGTCCGCCGGATTATGTGGGCGGCAATCGCGTCGCTGCGGGTTTTCGCCAGACGTTGGTTCAACGCCGTCGGGCCGTCGGGAGATGTATAGCCGTAAATGGCTATATGGTCTAAATTATCGGCACTTACGGCCGCATTTATCTTTTCGACGAACGCATCCATCGAAGCGGCATTGCCTCTCAATGCGGGGTCGAACAATCCTTGATTCAGGTGAAAATACACTTTTACCGAGTCGGACGGGTTTTGTCCGTAAACGGCAATAGCGGATAATACCGCAAGTGTATACACGATAATTTTCCTCATAAAAAGCAAGACCCCTAATCCAAGAATTGGTTTTTACTGCAAAGATATTTTTTTTTTTTCAATCAGCAAAATTTTTGCTATTCAAATGCATGACTTGTAGCCGCATCTGCCGAATATTTCGCAGAATCGGTCGCGTCCTGTGGCCGGAACCGGACCGAATCCGGATGTACAATACCGCCCCCAAAAAACGACATAAAAAATCATGCCAATGGGCATAGCGACATTGACATCTACAATTTTTGGTAACTATATACAACTTTACACCAAAGAAAATTAGGTAACGTATTTGGATAGCCGATTGTTGCGGTTCTCGCGGCAAAGCCGCGTATACAGATGTTACCCA
>CAZESW010000282.1:0-2230 GCA_964514795.1 uncultured Alistipes sp. | reverse complement strand
TGCGGAAAGAGCGAGAGGATTAGGGTCCTTAAAGTCCTTAAGAACTTTACAGCCGCCGGATTCCGGCGGCTGACGCTATTCTTTCGGGCAGACAACCCTGATTCCGCCGCGGATGCAGTCGATAACCAGCGGGAAGTCGGGTCCGCGCTGACCGTCCATATCCGTCTGCGGAGGGATCGGCGACGTAATCTCGATATGCGACGAGCGGATATGGCGAACCGCGAAATTGGGTTTGCCGTTTATCAGGAAAAGTATCATCGCCCGCAACGCCCCGAAGAATCCGCACTTGTCGAGCATCAGCATGTCGAACAGTCCGTCGCGCATCGACGCTTTGCGCGCCAGACGGAACCGACCCGCCGTTTCGCCGTTGAAAACAAGCGTGATAAGGCTCTGCACTTCCGTTTCGCCGTCGTCGTGGCGAACGTGCAGCGGGATGAATCTGCTTCGGCGCAGCTCCTTCTGCCCCTCGATAAGGTAGGCTGCCTTGCCGATAACGTGTTTCACGGCATCGGGCGTATGCTGGGATGTCGTGGTGAACAGACCGAAACTGAACACATTGACGAAATACTGCCCGTTCACGCAGCCGCAGTCTGTCGGCACGACCTCGCCATTGACGATTTGGAGGGCAGCCCGCACGAAATTCCTCTTCATGCCTATCGCTCCCGCGAAATCGTTCGCCGTACCTGCGGGAATGATTCCTATCGGAATATCCAGACCGCGCCTTTTCATCGCATTGACGATATAGTTCACCGTTCCGTCGCCGCCGCAAATCACGACCATGTCGAGCGATTCGGCATCCGTATCGTCGAACGGGTCCGCGCCGAATTCGACGGGTTTCGGATGCGGAGCATAGCCGCCTTCGAGGAAAACGCACTTGACGGCATCGAGCCGTCTGCCGATTGAGGCATGTCCCGCCCGAACATTGTAAAGGATTAGTGCACGTTTCATAAAAATATCCGATTTGTCGTTTTTTGTCAGTTTTCGCCGAGGGTCGAGAATATCTCGAAATCCTCCCCGTCCGCAGCGTCCGGTTCGGGTGCGAGAATGAAATACACCTTCACGCTGTCGCGCATTTCGCGGGCCGTCGCGACAGCCCGTTCGTCGCCCATCGCCATGAACATCGTACCCAGTGCGTCCGCCGTAATGCAGTCGTGCGCAATGACGGTTGCCGAGAGCAGACGCGAGCAGACGCTGTGCCCCGTATGCGGGTCTATCGTATGGGCAATTCTGCGCCCCTCCGAATCGGTATAGAACCGGCGGTAATTTCCCGAAGTAGCCATGGCAGAATCGGTTACCTCGACTATCGTCTGCCGGAACTCCCCGGGCGAGTCGTTGCCGTCGAACGGCGAATCGACCGCCACGCGCCACTTGTTACCCTTGGCATTGACTCCCTTCGCGCGTATCTCTCCGCCTATCTCCACGATATAGTCGGTGCACCCCTCGCTCTCCAAAAATGCGGCTGCGAGGTCTACCGTATAACCCTTGGCTATCGAGTTGAGGTCGAGCTGAACCCGCGGGTCGTCCTTCACTATCCGGCACCCCTCGACACGGAATTTGCCGAAGCCTACGAACTGCATCAGAGAGTCGATGTTCGGATGTTCGATTTTTCCCTTCGCCGCGAAACCGTACGCCTCGGTGAGCGGCTTTACGGTAATGTCGTATGCGCCGCCGCTGATACGGTTTATCTCGCCCGCAACGGCGATATTGCGGACGATATGCGCGTCGAGCGAGTCGGTCAGACCGGCATTTACGCGGCTGAGCAGCGACTCCGCATCGAAAATCGACATCGACGACTTCACCTCGGCGTCTATCCGCATAAGTCCCGCATAAAGGCGGTCGGTCGGAGCGTCGGTACGGGCGACGACATGGAATGTCGTCCCGAGCATCGCACCGTCGAGCGTAACGTATCGTGCAGATTGCGAGCATCCGCCGCAAATCGCGGCGAGCAGCGGCAGAAAGTATCGGGCAAGGAGTTTCATGGTGCAAAGATAATAAAAAAGTCCTTAAAGTCCCTAAGGACCTTAGAGGCCTTGGTGTCCCTAAAACCGAAAAACTTTTGCGGACGGCCGGCTGCCGTCGAAAAATTTGGTTTTTCGGTTTATAATACATATATTTGCACCGCTTTAACGCGATTCACGGTAAGGGGAATGCGGATGAAGTATCAAACAATTAAATTTTAACAAGTTATGGCTTATTTAACAGCAGAAAAAAAGCAAGAACTTTTCGGTCA
>CAZESW010000281.1:0-2234 GCA_964514795.1 uncultured Alistipes sp. | reverse complement strand
CGCGAATAGAGAGTGCGGGGAACGAAAGCGTGCATGATGCCCGCAATCAGAAAGCCGAGCAGCAGATACGGCGACATCTCGTTCAACAGACTCACGAACGGAATCAGATACTCTTTCATAACATCGATTTTACTATATATCGTTTTCGAGCGGTCTTTTATTGCCTATCCCATAACAACCTTAAAGACTTTAAGGACTTTAAAGACCTTAACGGCGTTAAGGACAGACAGGTGTCCGAAACCGACACCGCAATTGTCCGTTATCACACGCCGCCCGAAAATAGGTATTTTTACCGATGCGAAGATACGAAAAAACCGATACTTTTGCATTGTAATTCTACGCAAACCGATGCAGCATATCGACATAGAGAACATTCTGTACCGCCGCACGGGACGTCATCTGCCCTCGGCGGCCGCCTCGCTGTTGCGGCGGCTGATTCACGAACGGCAGTTGAACGAAATACTCGACGGTGGCGGAACGCTTCCTCCGCAAGAGTTCATCGACCATGTACTGCGGTATATCGGCATCGAATATTCGGTCGTCCGTACGGCTGAAATTCCCGCAGACGACAGATATATCTTCACTGCCAACCACCCGTTCGGAGGTCCCGACGGAATGATTGTCGCCCGAACGCTCGCCGATGAATTCGGCGACATCGGCGTAATCGTGAACGACATGCTGTCGAACATCGAGCCGCTGCGTCCGCTCTGGATTCCCGTGAACAAGTACGGACGGCAGAACGCGGCGACGCAACTCGCCTACGACGAGGCTCTCGCGTCGCCTGCGAAACAGATTTTCACCTTCCCCGCGGGATTCTGTTCGCGAATTATCGGCGGCAGGGTCGCCGATACCGAATGGAAGGTGCGTTTCGTCAGGGATGCCCGCCGATACGACCGCCGCATCGTGCCGGTTTATGTGGACGGACGGCTGTCCTGCCACTTCTACGCGATATATCTGCTGCGTCGGGCGTTCGGCATAAAGACGAATCTCGAACTCGCGCTGCTCGTGGACGAAATGTTCCGTCAGCGAGGCAAACACATACGCATAATTTTCGGTGCGCCGGTGGACATCCGCTCCGACCGCCGTTCCGACAGGGAGATTGCCGACGACATCCGCAACTCCGTATATTCACTACCGAAACTTTTGAAACAGAAGAGATGAAACCGATTATTCCACCCGTAGAACGGGAACTGCTGCTCGCAGAACTCGCCACACTCGAAAAGGTACGCGACACACGACGCGGCGGCAACGAAATATACATATTCGGGGCGAACGAATGCCCCGCACTGATGCGTGAGGTCGGACGGCTGCGCGAGGAGGCATTCCGCGAATCGGGAGGCGGTTCGGGCGAAGAGTTAGACATCGACGAGGGCGACACCGCGCCTTACGGCTATCGGCAGCTTATAGCCTACGACCCTGCCGCACAGGAGATAATAGGAGGCTACCGCTTCATAATCTGCACGCGACCACATCCGCTCAACCTATCGACCGAGCACTATTTCAAATTCAGTCCCCGATTCCGCAAACTGTTCCTGCCCCGGACAATCGAACTCGGCAGGGCATTCGTTCAGAACGGTTACCGTCATGCGGGCAATCCGAAAAGTATCTTCGCACTGGACAATCTGTGGGACGGACTGGGTGCGGTCATCGCGATGAATCCGAGGGCGCGCTATCTGTTGGGCAAGGTTACGATGTACACCACCTACAATGTCGAGGCACGGAACGCTCTTTTCTACTTCCTGCACAAATATTTTCCGGACAAGGAGCATCTCGTGAAGGGCATAAAGCCGTTGAAAATGGCCATCGACGAGGAGAAACTGTCGCAGATATTCGTCGGCGGCAGCTACGACGAGGACTACAAGATTCTGATTCGCCACATCCGCACCTACAAGGAGGCTATACCGCCGCTCATCAATGCCTATATGAATCTGTCAAGCACCATGCAGGTTTTCGATACGGTGTCGAACCCCGATTTGGGCGGCATCGAGGATACGGGCATATTATTAAGCATAAAGGACATTTACCCTGAGAAACTCGAACGCTACACGAAGTGGTAAAAAAGCCCAGGGCTATCAGTTACTTTAAAGGCTTTCAGTAGAAATCGGCTTAATCGAACCGTGCGCTGTCGTCGGTGATTCCTTCGGCGGCAGCGAGCGACAATATCCTTTCGCGCTCCGCTTTCGGAGTAACATTCTTGCGAACGACGAGCATATACGAGTGGCGGATTTCGCGGC
>CAZESW010000280.1:0-2240 GCA_964514795.1 uncultured Alistipes sp. | reverse complement strand
CAGAGCGAACTGCCCGACTATCACGAGGATGAGGATGACGGCTGGCTGTTCGAGTGCATGAAACCGTCGGAACTGAAAATCGGCAGGATTGTCAAAGAGTTGCCGGGCATTCTGGCGCACATCTGCCGACGGGCGATAATCGACGGCAAGCCACTGGTAATGAACGAAGCGACGATAGCGGAATACGGTTTCACAGCCGACGATGTCGAGCGGTTGGGCGACCTAGTCGCAACGACGAACGCGCGGCTGATGGAGCGAATCGCCAAAGATGCCGCATGGCTGAATGCGATTGTGGCGCGGGGCGTATAGATTCAAGGGTTTGAAAGACCTTATGGTAACAAGAAATCGGCACGGGAATTCCCGTGCCGATTCCGTTTCGGTAGTCGTCCGACTATTTCGCGATGCCGCGTCTGGTGAAGACCTTGCGGGCAGGACGGACGGCAGCCGTAGCAGCCGCGCCCTTCTTGGTGATAACCATATCGGATACGATATAGTCCTGCAAATCCTCGTCGTAGAGCCAGAACGTTTCGTCGCGGTACTGGTCCTCGGTGAGATAACCGTAAACGAACGTATAGTACTTCAACTTGTAGCTGTCGTAGGTGAACGTCTTCCAGTCGAGCAGGATGTTGTTGCCCGAGCGCACACCCGTAGCGATAGTCTGGTGGTTGATGTTGAACCAGCCCTTGTTAGCCGGATTGGCGGTATCGTAGGCATAGCCGAGGAATCCGAGCCAGTTGCCGTTCTCGCTGTCGATACCGAGCGTCGAACTCTCGTAGAACACCATCGCTCCGTTCTTGAACGATACCTTGACAGGCGCGTTGTTGGCCACGTCCTTGCCCGTGCGGGTGAATCCGAACACGTTGTAGGAGTCGTTGTGCATATTCTCCTTAATCGAGATTTCGTACTCGACCTTGTTGCCGCGCACACCCGTACCGCTGACGTTCCAGTCGCCGAGGTAGTCCTCGTAGCTCCACTTCTCGGACGGATTGAGCGACACGACGAGAGGAATGCGCTCTACCGGACCTTCATTGCCGTCGGCATCGATATAGAAGCCGCACAGAACCACCTCCGTATCCCAGTTGAACGGGAACACCTCGACGAACTGACCGTGCAGAAGTTCAGAGCCCTTCAATCCCGCGCGGATTTGGTCGTCGGAATAGTTGTTGCAGTTCTCGGGACGGAAAATGCCGTAGTACCAGTCGTAAACGTATTCGTTAGGGTTCACGTAGCAAACCACGACACCCTGATTAGGATAGCAGAACGGTTCGCCGTCGCCGATTTCGTATCCGAGACCGAGTTCAGGCACGCCGGGGATTACAGGGTCCGGGTCTACCGTGCCGCCGTTGCCGACGATTACCTCCGTCTTCGCAAAACCGTAGCCTTTCGAGGTCTTGACATCGACATAGTACGCGCAAAGCACATACGTTCCGTCGGGAATCTCCTCGAATGCACCCGACTGGATGTTGGTTACGAGCGAACTCTCGTAATCGTTGCCGTACTTGCTCTGCCAGTACTCGATGTCGTCCGCCATATACTCGGCAGCGGAGCCGTAGGAGCCGAAACTGCGTTTGGTGTCCAGCGTAATCTGATACGGCGCGGTGAGGTTGTCGGGCGTAATCATGAACTCGACATTGTTGCCGTTGGCGGCAGCCAGCACCTCGAAGTAACCGGTCGGAGGGGTCGGGTCGTCCGGCTCATCGTCGAATTCTACCTCGACATGTATCGCCGTCTGGCCCGAAACGCCGTCGGAGCCGACATATTTCACCACCACATCGCCTGTCAGCGATGCGCCCGCCTTCGATTCGGGAGCGGTAATGGCGAGGGTTATGTCGTCGTATTCGGCAGTCCAGCCCGCAGGCTGGCTGATGTTGATTCTGGAAATATTCTCGGCCTCAACAGGATAGGCGACACGCTCTCCCGCGGCAAACTTCACTACGGCGTCGCCCGCACCTTTGATTACGAACGACGATGCCGTCGGTTCGGGTACCTCGTTCGGCTCGTCACAGCCCGCGAATGCGAACAGCGATACCGCCAGCGCGCAGATGATGCGCATCATGGAATTGATTCTTTTCATTCTCAGTTATAAATTTTGTTTGAAACTATTTAGCCTCGGGAGCGATGTCGGTATCCGCGCTTTCGGTCGCATCGTAGCACAGACAGCACTCGACATAGTCGTTTCGGTCAGCGTCGAAATAGACATAAGCGTAGAGATAAGGCGTCTTGCCATTCATCTTGCGGTA
>CAZESW010000279.1:0-2258 GCA_964514795.1 uncultured Alistipes sp. | reverse complement strand
TGGGTCAATCTCCCGACGGAAGAGTGACGGAATTTGCGTTCCGCGCATATCGAGGTATCCGTCGCAGCATCAGAATTTGAACCGTTCGGCAACATTTATTTGAGCCGTAGAGCAACACACTCTGCGGCTTTTCGGTTGTAATTTTGCAGCAGTAAAAACCAACAAAAGCAAAATGATGAAGAAAAGATTATTGGGCGGCATCGAGGTTTCGGCACTCGGTATGGGCTGCATGGGATTCAGCACCGCCTACGGACAAATTCCCGAAGAAAACGAATCGATTCGCCTGATGCGCAAGGCGCACGAGATGGGCTGCACGTTCTACGACACAGCCGAGATTTATGCCACTTTCCGTAACGAAGAACTTGTGGGCAAGGCATTGAAACCTATCAGAAACGAAATCGTGCTCGCCTCCAAATATTCTCCCTCTCCTTTGATGGGGCAGCACGACATCGAAGGCGGAAAACTCAGCCGCAACGGCGTGAGATTCGCGCTGGAAAACAGTCTGAAACGACTTCAAACCGACCATATAGACATCTACTATGCTCATCGCGTTCCGGCAGAAGCAGACCCTGCCGAGATGGCGGACTGGTTCGGCGAATTGATTAAAGAGGGTAAAATCCTGTCGTGGGGCGTGTCGGAAGCGACTGCCGAGCAGATACGCAAGGCGCACGCGGTCACTCCGCTTGCCGCCGTGCAGAGCGAGTACTCGATGATGGCGCGTCAGTGGGAGCCGGAGGTGATTCCGCTCTGCCGCGAGTCGGGTATAGGATTCGTAGCCTATTCTCCGATGGCCGGCGGACTTCTGAGCGGCAAATACTCGGCGCAGACTGAATACAAAGGGGACGATATTCGCCGCGTCATTTCGCGATACAAACCTGAGAATGTGGCTGCCAACCAGCTGATTATCGACCTCGTGAAGCAGTATGCCGCGGAGAAGCAGTGCACGCCTGCACAGATTTCGCTGGCTTGGGTGATGAAGAACGAACATGTCGTGCCGATTCCGGGAATGCGGAGCGATACCCGTATCGCCGAGAATCTGGGTGCTGCCGAAGTCGTTCTGAGCGATGACGAGTATCGCATGCTGACCGCCGCACTCGACCGGATGCAGGTATACGGCAACCGCACCGACGAGCAGATTGCCCGACTCGGCGAACTGCGCACCAAGATGTATGGCAGTTCGGGAGTGCATTAGTTGCCGGATATGCGTCACGGCAGAATTGCGGTAGGAGTTAAACGTAACCGCTGCGGAGAGCAGGCCTACGAACCGGGGCGCAATTTTCGATAAAAACGCTAACTTTGTACCCATGGAACCTGCGAGCGTATATAACTATCGGGATATAATTTACAGTTGTTTTCTGCCTGCCGAGTCGCTGTCGGAATACAGACTGCTGCACCACGCCCTCATATATGTATATTCGGGCGAGATACGGCTCGAATACGGCGGACGGGTGCAGCATATCCGTGCCGGCGAATATGTCTTTCTCAAACGCGACCACCGCCTGCAAATCCACAAGCATACGCTCGGCAGCGACCCCTACAAGGCTATCAGCATCCGGTTCGACCGCAGTTTTCTGCGCGAATACTTCCGCACGCTCGACGAGGCGGCGTTCCCGCAGCGGGCGAAGCGATTCCGCGAGGCGGTCGTAAAAATGCCCGAGTCGCCATATATCGAAAGCCTTTTTGCGTCGCTGTTCCCGTTTACGAATAGCGACACGAAACCCGACGACGATTTCGTGCGGATGAAGATGCACGAGGCGATGCGCTGTCTGTTGCAGGCCGACGAACGTTTCTATCCGACGCTGTTCGATTTCAACGAACCGTGGAAAATCGACCTGCTGTCGTTTATGGAACAGAACTGCACGCAGGATATGTCTTTGAGCGAGTTCGCCGCCTATACTGGTCGTTCGCTGGCGACTTTCAAGCGCGACTTCGCCTGCATCAGCGACCTGCCTCCGCAGAAGTGGCTTATCCGTCAGCGGCTCGAAGCGGCACGCAGGATGATTTGCGACGAAGGACGGCGGGTGTCCGATGTCTATATGGAGGTCGGTTTCAAGAACCGTTCGCACTTTACCGTCGCCTTCAAAAAGGAGTATGGCTTTTCGCCGGGCGCATCGACGACCGAATGCCGCTAATGCAACATACCGCACTGCGAAGTGCGGTATGTTTGTTTTCGGGTAATCGAACCGGTTATTTCTTGCTGCGGACTTCGTCGAGCAGTGCGGCAAGTTCTGCCACCTTCTCCGGATACTCCTCCGCAA
>CAZESW010000278.1:0-2288 GCA_964514795.1 uncultured Alistipes sp. | reverse complement strand
GCTTTCTGATTGCGGGCATCATGCACGCTTTCGTTCCCCGCACTCTCTATTCGCGATATCTGGCGGGCAACGATTTCCGTTCCGCCGCTTTGGCTGCGCTGCTGGGAGTGCCGCTGCCGCTGTGCTCGTGCGGAGTGATTCCGACCGCCATGTCCATGCGCCGTGAGGGTGCGTCCAAGGCGGCTACGGTGTCGTTCCTTATCTCGACGCCGCAGACGGGGGTCGATTCCATTGCGGCGACCGCTTCGCTGCTGGGACTGCCGTTCGCTATTCTGCGACCCGTGGCGGCATTCGTAACGGCCCTGTTCGGCGGAACGCTGGCAGGCGCGCTCTCGTCGGGCGAAGAATCCGTCGAAGGTGTCCGGAGTGCCGCCGACAGCGACCGCCCGACGACATTCGCAGGAAAGTGCAGGTCGGCATTGCGCTACGGATTCGTGGACATGATGCAGGATATCGGCCGCTGGCTCGTGCTGGGACTTCTGATTGCGGGGCTGATTACGATATTTCTGCCCGACGACTTTTTCGCGCGGTTCGGCGACCGGCCGCTGGCGAACATGGCGATTGTGCTTCTGCTGTCGATACCTATGTATCTCTGTGCGACGGGTTCGGTGCCTATTGCCGCCGCACTGATGTTGAAGGGGCTGTCCCCCGGGGCGGCGCTCGTCCTGCTTATGGCGGGTCCGGCGACGAATATGGCGGCGATACTCGTTATCGGCAAGGTGCTGGGTCGCAGGACGCTGGCAGTTTATCTGCTGTCGATTGTCGCGGGTGCGGTCGCATTCGGGCTGGCTGTCGATACACTGCTGCCTGCCGGGTGGTTTGCAACGGCATCGCACGGCGAATTCTGCTCGCACTGCATGTCGGGCACGCAATGGTGGAAAACCGCATCGAGCATCCTTTTTGCGGTGCTTCTCGCGGCGGCATACGTTAGAAAATATTATTTCAAAACCGATAAGAGTATGAAAAACGAGAAAGTTTATGCAGTCAAGGGCATGATGTGCAACCACTGCAAAGCCAATGTCGAGCGCGTAATATCCGCAGTCGAGGGTGTCGAAAGTGTCGAGGTCGATTTGGCGGAGGGCATCGCCCGTGTCGAGGGTACGGCCTCTGCGGATGCCGTAATCGCCGCCATTTCGGGTGCAGGCTACGAGTGTTCGGCGAAAGAGTAAACTGTCGTAAAGTCCATAAAGTCATTAAAGACTTTAACGACCTTGATGCAATCGGGCGACCCCTCAAAGGTCGCCCGATATGTTTCAGTGCCGGCGGATAAACAGAGGATGCCGTTGCGGTTATGCAGTTCAATTTCTTGCAACTTTTCCCGCCTCGGCATAGTCCGAACAAGTTCTGCTCTGCACTCAGCTTATCGAAAACGTTTGGCTTTGAGCGTCTTCTTTCAACGCGAGGTAGAATTGCGCATAAACGGCATGATAATACGGAACTATCCAGAACAGTGCGATGCCGAGCGTGAAGATGCTCAATATGCACCAGCCGATATAGCCGAGAGTTATCAGGAACAGGTCTGTTTTATGTCCTTTCATCATCTCCATGCTGATGTCTATCGCTTCATCGCCTATTACATATTCGTCGGAGTGGTCGGCCAGTATGTATGGCGTCATTGCATACGACAGACTTTTTATTATGCCCGGAATTATCAGCAGCAGCGACCACAGAAACGTAAATAAACCTTGCATGAACAACGCTTCTATGGATTTGAAATAGTATTTGCGGCTGAATGCAGTGAATATACCTTCGATGGACAACGGCCTTTGGCGTCCGTTCATTTCGAGGAATATCTTGCATATTCCGAAATTCAGCGGAAGAATCAGGAATACGTTGAGGCCGTATCTCAGCAATAATATTACGAAATTGTCATTTTTGTATCCGAAACCAATCTGAACGATGCTTGTCGCAAGGACGATGGCGATTGCAAAGGATAATGAAATCAATTGTGTTACGGCTCCTGCCGTACGGTTGCCGCGTATCGCTTCACGCGCAGCTTGTCTGATTTGTTTGTTGGTTTTCATGGTCGGGTCGTAATTTCTTTGCCAAAGATATGAAATTCCCCCCCCCGACCAAATTTTTGACCGGAAAAATTCATTGCTTCCGCATTTCGTGCAGTTCTGATGCTCAGTGCCGGCCGACGAAATCGAGGATTGCGGCGGCGCACTTGTCGGGTTCCTCCATGAATCCCATGTGCCCCGATTCGGCGAGCCTTGCGACCTCGGCCTGCGGATGCTCGGCAATCATTCGGTCGGCGACCTCGTTGGTTATGTATTCGTCCTTGCAGC
>CAZESW010000277.1:0-2295 GCA_964514795.1 uncultured Alistipes sp. | reverse complement strand
TCACTCAGATGTATGACAATCGTATCGTCGTAGTAGATCCTTCTTCCTATAGCACCATGGAAAATTTTACTTTACTTTGCTATTGTTAAAACGAAAATAGAGATAAAACGAACAGGTTATGAGCAGATTTTTGATGTGTATCGCCGCCCTGATGTGCGGTATTGCGGCAAACGCGCAGACTACGGTGCGCGGAACCGTCAAGGATGCAGCCAAGGGTGAGGCGGTAGGTTATGCGACCGTTGCGGCGATGCGTGATTCGCTCGTCGTCGCGGCGGTCGCTTCGACGGCGGACGGTGTGTTCGACCTCCGTATTAAGGAGAGCGGAGAGTGCAAGGTAGAGATTACGGCTGTCGGATACTCGCCGTTCGTTACGTCGATAGTCGCCGACGGCAGGGTGCACGATTTGGGCGACGTGGAGTTGAAGGAGGGCGTCGAGGTCGATGCCGTGGTGCTGACGGTGCAGAAGCCGATAGTAATGGCGGATGCCGAGAAACTCACCTATTCGGTCGAGGACGACCCTGAGGCGCAGTCGAGCACGTTGGAGGAGATTATCCGCAAGGTGCCGCAACTGACCATAGATGCCGAAGGCAAGGTGCTGATGAACGGACAGAGCGACTACAAAATCCTCGTGAACGGTCACCAGTCGAGTTCTATGTCGCGCAATTTCACCGATATAATAAAGAGTATGCCGGCATCGTCAATCAAGCGTATCGAGGTGATAACCAATCCGTCGATGAAATACGACGCCGAGGGTGTCGGCGGAGTGCTGAACATCATAACGACCAAAGCGCGGTTCGACGGCTACAACGGAAGCGTCAATCTCGCGGCGGGAAACTGGTTCAACCGCAGCTGGAATACGAACAACTCGGCGAACTTCACGTTCCAGACCGAGAAATTCGCTCTCTCGGCGGGCCTCTACTATTCGCAGGCATGGGCGGACCGCGACGACGTGGGCAGTTACGAGGCGCATATCGAGAATCTGACTGGTGCAGGATACCGATACCTCGACGGAAAGGGCGGCTACGGATATAAATATCATAACGTCTACGGAAACATCGAGGCGAGTTATCAGGCGGACTCTCTCAATCTCGTTACCGCCGAGGTGTCGGTATGGAACGGCCGAAGCCGCAACAGACAGCATACGGATTTCGGATATTTCGGCGATGCGTATGAGTCGCTTTACGGATACGGGCAGGAATCGAAAAATCTCTATGCGTGGTTCGGAGTGGATGCGGCGTTGAACTACGAACATACTTTCAAGCGCGAGGGGCATACGCTGACTGTTTCGGACAACGTTTCGGTTTCGCCGCCGGTTGACTGCTGGGAGACTAAACGGATTATTCCCGACGAGGATGACGCGGGTGTCATGCGGCAGGATATAGGCTGGCTGGAGCGCGAGAACAGCATCGACAACGTCGTGCAGATAGACTATCGCAACCCGATAAACAAACGCCATACGATTGAGGCGGGAGCGAAACACTCCTACGATTACAGCCGTCTGCGCAAGGTGAATACGTTCGATTATGCCGGCGACGAGTCGCTGTTCTCCGAAACGACGGGTATTTCGCGGCTCACACGCAACATTCTCGGCATCTATGCTGGCTACGCCTACTCGCTAGACAAGTTCACCGCCCGTGCCGGAGGCCGTTTGGAGGGCGCATGGTACGGTCTGAACTCCGAGGAGGAGGGCAAACCCGAAAAGTACAGCAGCACGCTGATTAATTTCGTGCCGTACGTCTCGCTGACATATCTTCCGAAGCAGGGACACACTCTCGCATTCTCCTATACGGAGCGTCTGTCGCGACCGGGCGTCTATGCGATGTCGCCGTTCGTTACCGAGGATTTGAACTCGCGCGACTACGGAAATCCGAATCTGAAAACGGGCGTGACGCACAACATGTCGCTGAAATATTCGTTCTCCGACAACAAATGGAGTGCTTCGGCCGGTGCGCTGATTCTGATGTCGAACAATCTGGTTACGAGCTATACGTTCATCGACGGCGACGGCATTCTTAATTCGACATACGAAAATTACGGTCGGTTCCGCATGTACGGCGGCGAAGGTTCGCTCTCGTTCCGCCCGTCGGGCAAGTTCAATCTGTCGTTCAGCATGAAGGCGGGCTGGGGACGCTATACGCTGCCGTCGCAGGGTATCGTAACCGCAGGATGGGGAGCGTCGCAGAATCTTAACATGACGATTGCGCTCTGGAAAGGCGCGAAACTTTCGCTCTCGGAGTATGCCGTTCTGCCCGAACCGCGAATGGGAGAGCGCGGCGACCGGTGGATTTTCGGCAC
>CAZESW010000276.1:0-2298 GCA_964514795.1 uncultured Alistipes sp. | reverse complement strand
TCGACGGACGGATAGCTGCGGAAACATTCGCCCTTGGCGTCGTCGTCGTGGTAGACGCGCTCGCCCTTCCATGTCTTCTTGCACTTGATGCCGAAGTGGTTGTTGGAACTGCGGGACAGAAGGCTGTTGCCGCTGTCGGATTCGAGTATTCCCTGTGCCATCGTGATGCTCGCGGGTATGCCGTAACGCTCCATGTGGGCGACGGCTATGGCCTTGTACTTGTCGATGTACTCCTCGCGGGTCTGTCGGGTTTGCGAATGCGTGATTCCGATGGCGGACAGCGCGAAAAACAACGCGACTATTGCTTTGTGTGAAAATTTCATTATCTTTGTAATATCTTACGACAAAGATAGCGTTTTTTGCAGAAAATTAAATTAAAAATACTGACCGAAAATGTTTACCGAAAAAGCGAATGGAATTTTTGAGCGCGTGATTGCCGATTACCATAAACTCGATGACGTGGACCAGCCGTCGCTCAATCCTTATGCCGAGGGTACTATCGAACATCTGCTTTACGAGAAAAACTGGGTCGATACCGTGCAGTGGCACTTGGAGGATATTATCCGCGACCCGCAAATCGACCCTGTCGAGGCGTTGAAAATCAAGCGCCGCATCGACCGTTCCAATCAGGTGCGCACCGACATGGTCGAGTATATCGACTCCTACATGCTCGAAAAATACAAGGATGTGGCGATTGCCGCCGATGCCAAAATCAACACCGAGACTCCGGCGT
Organism: uncultured Alistipes sp.; assembly: GCA_964514795.1. Taxonomy (GTDB): domain Bacteria; phylum Bacteroidota; class Bacteroidia; order Bacteroidales; family Rikenellaceae; genus Alistipes. The sequence continues at coordinate 1,565 of CAZESW010000276.1, read as the reverse complement.
GGGCTATCGACCGCCTTTCGATTCTGGCGCTCAAAATCTATCACATGCACTGCGAGACCGTCCGCACCGATGTGGACGATGCGCACCGTGCGGCCTGCCGGAAGAAGCTCGACGTTTTGCTCTCGCAGCAGAAAGACCTCGGAACGGCCATCGAGGAACTGATAGAGGATATCGAAGCGGGACGCAAGTACATGAAGACTTACAAGCAGATGAAGATGTACAACGACCCGTCGCTCAATCCTGTGCTTTATGGAGCAAACAAGTAGTCTGCCCCGACATATACTCGTAGTGCGCATGTCCGCGATGGGCGACGTGGCGATGCTGCCCCATGCGGTGCGCGCACTCAAAAATGCGTATCCCGAACTTAAAGTTACCGTCGCCACCCGCAAACTGTTCGAGCCGTTTTTCGCGGGTCTGGACGTCGATTTCATGTTCCTCGACCCGAAGGACGAACACGAGGGCATAAAGGGCATGTTCAAGTTCGCCCGCGAGGTGAAGCGACTCGGCATCGATGCTGTCGCCGACACCCATTTCGTGCTGCGGTCGATGATTGTGACCTCGCTGCTCGCGCTTTCGGGCGTGAAGTTCGCCCATATCCGAAAGGGCAAACTGGAAAAGTGGTTCCGGCTCGGTTACAGTTCGTCGGATGCCGTACCGCTGAAACATACCGTCGTGAGATATTGCGACGTTTTCCGCCGTCTGGGCTTCGTCTTCGACGATCCCGAACCAATCTCCGAAAAACCGGTGCGCGAGAATCCTTTCGGTCCGAAAACGGGCCGCTGGGTCGGCTTCGCGCCGTTCTCGGCACATGCGGGCAAGACCTATCCCGACGATATGAGCCGTGAGGCTGTCGCACTGCTCGCCGGACGCTGCGAACGCGTGTTCATTCACAGCGGCGGAGGTGCGGAGCGCGAATTCGCACTCGACATGGAGCGCAAATATCCTAACGTTACCGCATTGTCGGGCAAGGTGAAGCTTCCGCAGGAACTCGACCTTATCTCGCACCTCGACTGCGTGGTTTCGATGGATTCACTGGTGATGCACATGTGCTCGCTTATGGCGACACCGGTTGTTTCCGTCTGGGGAGCGACGCATCCCGAACTCGGATTCCTCGGCTACGGCTGCGACACCGAGGGCGTTTTGCAGCAGGAGATGGAGTGCCGCCCGTGCTCGACCTACGGCAACAAACCGTGCAAGTGGGGCGACATACGCTGCATGCGCGCCGTAACGCCGCAGATGATTGCCGACCGCGTGGAGTATATGATTGGCAAGACCCGGACTGATGCGGCTGAAAGCAAGGCTTAAATCGGTAAAACAATCATTTTGCGCACATTTATATTTGCATAATAAAAAATTTTATTACCTTTGCACCTGCTTATGTGATAAGCATGCCCAGATGGCGGAATCGGTAGACGCGCTGGTCTCAAACACCAGTAGGTTCACCCCTGTGCCGGTTCGACCCCGGCTCTGGGTACAGAATCGGGAACTTTCGGACGAGGGTTCCCGATTTTTGTTTTGCGGTATTGTTTCCATGCGGGCAAGAAACCGGACGGCGATAATAATTT
>CAZESW010000275.1:0-2308 GCA_964514795.1 uncultured Alistipes sp. | reverse complement strand
GGCGAGAATAATGTACACCAGCACGATTATCACGACGAAGATGAACACCGTATTGCTCGAACTCTGCGCTTCCTCGCGCGAAAGTCCCGCGAATTCGAATCCGTATCCGCGCGGCAGAACCTGTGCGGCGGTCTCCTCGATTGCGCGGATTGCGTCGCCCGACGAACAGCCGTCGGCAGCCGCACCGCTGACGAGGATACTGTTATAGAGGTTGAATCGCGAGAGCGACTCGGTTCCGTAAGTTTTTGTCAGCGTAGCGAATTCGCTCACGGGCGACATTCCGCCCGACGTGCGGACGAAAACGTTGTCGAGCGACGGTTTGTCCATGCGGTATTCGGGAGCGGCTTCGGTAACCACATAATATACTTTCGTGAACCTGTTGAACTGCGACGCATAGACACCGCCGTAATAACCGCCTATGACGCCCAGCACCTCGCTCGGAGAGACACCGGCGCGCTTGCACTTCGCCGCATCGACATCGACGCGGTACTGCGGATAGCGCGAGGCGAAAGTAGTATAGGCCATCGCGATTTCGGGACGTGCATTGAGTGCGCCGACAAACCTGCCGCAGACCTCCTCCAAAGCCGCCACGTCATCGCCTGCACGATCCTGCACATGCACTTCGAAACCGCTGCTGTTGCCGTAGCCCATAATCATCGGCGGAGCGAATGCGAACGATTTGGCGTTGCGCACCGTATGCAGGGCACCGTTCAGTCTGCCGAGAACGGCTCCTGCGGAGTGTTCGGCACCGTCGCGCTCCGACCAGTTTTTCAGTTTCAGCACGAACATTCCGAACGACGTTCCGATACCCGAAATCATGCTGTATCCCGCCGTCTTCGTGTAGGCTTCCAGTTCGGGCAAATCCTTCAACAGAGCCTCGATTTCACACATCACGTCCTTAGTCTGCGCAAGCGACGCACCGGGAGCGGCGGCAACGTCGATGAATATCGCTCCGACATCCTCGTTAGGCACGAGACCCGTTTTGGTGGTACGCATGAATACGCCCAGAGCGACGAATGCCGCAGCAACGCAGGCAGCCGTCAGCCACTTGTGCGATATGAAGTAGCGCACACCCGACACATATCGGCCGAGCGTCGCCGAGAATGCGACTGCATATACCTTGCGCACACGTCCGAGCATCGTCTTTTCGGATTCGGGCGAGTTGTCCGCCGGACGCATTATCAGAGCGCAGAGAGCCGGGCACATCGTCAGTGCGTTGAATGCCGAGATGCCGACCGCCACAGCCATCGTAAGACCGAACTGGGTATAGAACGTTCCCGTCGTACCGCCCATGAACGCCACCGGAATGAACACGGCCATAAATACGAACGTACACGACAGCACAGCTGCCGCCACATCTTTCATACCGTCGCGCGTGGCGAGCATCGGCGATTTGTAGCCCGCATCGAACTTGCTCTGCACTGCTTCGACGACCACGATGGAGTCATCGACGACCGTACCGATTACGAGCACCAGCGCGAAGAGCGTCAGCAGGTTGATACTGTAACCCGCGACCGACATGAAGGCGAACGTACCGATGAGCGACACGACGGTCGAAAGCACCGGAATGAACGTCGCCCGATAGTCTTGCAGGAAGAAGAACACGACGAGCGTAACGAGTATGATGGCCTCGAACAGCGTTTTCAGCACGTTGCGAATCGATGCAAACAGGAAGTCGTTGGTGTTGAACATAATCTGAATGTCCATTCCCTCCGGCATATCGCGTTTCGCCTTTTCGAGATAGGCATTTATGTCGTTGATGATTCGCGTCGCATTGGAACCTGCGGTCTGGAACACCATGCAGGTCGTTCCGTTATACCCGTTCGTCGCGTCGCTGAATTCGTAGTTGAGCCGGCCGAGTTCGATTTCGGCGACATCTTTAAGCCGCAGAACCTCGCCGTCGGCGGTCGAAGCAATCACAATCTCGCCGAACTCCTCCAGCGTTTCCAGACGACCTCGGTACTTCATCGTATATTTGAACGGCTGCGCCGAATTTTCGCCCAACGCACCCGTAGCCGCCTCGATATTCTGTTCGGCCAAAACACCGTTGATATCCTGCGGAATCAGTCCGTATTGCGCCATCACGTCCGGTTTCAGCCAGACACGGATGCTGTAATCCGCACCGTGGGACAGCACGTCGCCGACGCCCTCGATACGCAGCAGTTCGGGTTGCATGTTGATTTTGAAATAGTTGGCGAGGAATGCCTCGTCGAACACATTGCCGGGGGAATAGAGCGCAAAAATTTCGAGCATGCTCGACTGCCGTTTCTGCGTCGTAACGCCGTACTGCACGACCTCGGTAGGCAGC
>CAZESW010000274.1:0-2336 GCA_964514795.1 uncultured Alistipes sp. | reverse complement strand
TTCCAGCTGATTTTTATCTCCCAGTTCCCGCTGTTCACTTCGAGTACAAGCGGCATTTCCGAACACTCTTTAAGCACGTCGAGCATCAGTTTCGACGGCGCTGCGACCATTCCTTCCTCCTCGACGTTGTCCACTTTCAGAGTTCCGACCAGCGTGGTTTCGAGGTCGGACGTGGTTACTTTCAATTCGCCGTTCTTCAACTCCATCAGGAAATAGTCGAGAATCGGAAGTGTGTTTTTGCTGTTGATTACTTTGCCTGTCGTCGCCAAGAGGGACAGCAGAGCGGAACTTGATACTGTGAATTTCATATTTCCTTTATTTCTGTTTATATTATTTTCCGTGATTTTTTACAATGTCGCGAGTCTGTCGAGTGCATTCTCAATCATTTGGCGCACGAACGGTTTGTAGTCCGTGCAGGCATCCTTTGCGATTCGCTGCGCTATGATTGTGCAGACGGTCGCCGCACGGTGTCCCATTAGTGCCGCGAGTCCCGCCAGTGCCGAACCCTCCATCTCGAAATTGGTGATTTTGCGGCCTTCGTATTCGAAACTCTCTATCTTCTCGTTCAGAGCCACATCCTGCGGTTGCAGACGTACCCAACGTCCCTGCGGCGCATAGAATCCCGGTGCGGCTATGGTGATTCCCTCGCGGGTTATATCCTTGAACAGTTCGAACAGTTCTTTGTCGGCATCTATGAAATAGGGCTTCGGAAGCAACTCATTCCAGCCGGTGTGCTTCATGAATGCCTGTTCGATAGGGAGGTCGCACACGTCGTTGCGCCCCGCATAGTAGTTCAGCAGTCCGTCGAATCCGACCGAGGTGCGCGAGAAAACCTGTTCGCCGACCTTGATGTCGGGTTGCAATGCACCCGAGGTACCAAGACGCACGAGCGTAAGACGGCGAAACTCCGGTTTCACCTTGCGGGTCTCGAAATCTATGTTCGCCAGAGCATCGAGTTCGGTTACCGATATGTCGATATTACCGATACCGATACCGGTGGACATTACTGTCATACGCTTGCCCTTGTAGGTTCCCGTGACGGTGTTGAATTCGCGGTTCGCCACTTCGCACTCTTTCGTTTCGAAGAAGTCGGCCACCATCGCCACACGGGCGGGGTCGCCCACGAGTATCACTATGTCGGCAAGCTGCTCCGGTTTAAGATGAAGGTGGAATATCGAACCGTCGCCGTTGATTATCAGTTCCGATGCCGGAATTATTCTTTCGCTTTCCATGAATTTCATGTATTGCTCTCTGTTTTTAAATTGCATATTTGGCATAAAAGTAATATATTTACAACGAAATTCAAAAATTTTGCAAAACTTTTTTATTATAAATAAAAAAACACTCATGATTTATGACTTTGATTAAATCCATTTCCGGAATCCGAGGCACGATAGGCGGCGAAACCGGCAACAATCTGACGCCTATCGACATCGTGAAGTTCACGGTCGCCTACACCCGCTTCATCAGCGATAAAAACAACGGCAAACGCCTCAAAATAGTAGTAGGCCGCGATGCCCGCATATCGGGAGAGATGGTGAACGACCTTATCGAGGGTACGCTGCTCGGCTGCGGCGCAGACGTGATAAATGTCGGTCTGTGCACGACCCCTGGAACGGAAATGGCGGTCATAACGCACCATGCCGACGGCGGAATCATCATTACGGCGTCGCATAACCCGAAACAGTGGAACGCCTTGAAACTGCTCAACGAGAAGGGCGAATTTCTCAATGATGCCGAGGGAAAGCGGGTGCTTGCCCTTGCCGAGGAGAGCGATTTCTCCTATCCGGAGGTGGATAGTATAGGAAAAGTTCTGTCGCGCGAATCATTCAATGACACACACATCAAGCAGGTGTTATCTCTTCCGTTAGTTGATGTAGAGGCGGTTCGCAAACGCGGTTTCAAGATCGTTGTCGATGCGGTGAATTCGGTAGGCGGAGTCGTGATTCCGAAACTTCTGCGCGAACTCGGATGCGAGGTCGTGGAACTGAACTGCGAGCCGAACGGCCGGTTCGCCCACAATCCCGAACCGCTGCCGCAGAACCTGACGGAGATTTCCGAGGTGATAGTCCGTGAGAAGGCGGATTTGGGCGTCGTCGTAGACCCCGACGTAGACCGTCTTGCATTCGTCAGCGAGGACGGTTCGATGTTCGTGGAGGAGTACACGCTCGTTGCCGTCGCCGATTACATTCTGTCGCAAAAGGTCGGCAATACGGTTTCCAACCTAAGTTCGTCACGCGCATTGCACGATGTAACCGTCGCACACGGAGGAGTTTACTCCGCGTCAGCCGTAGGAGAGGTTAATGTGGTTGCGAAGATGAAAGAGGTCGGCGCGG
>CAZESW010000273.1:0-2339 GCA_964514795.1 uncultured Alistipes sp. | reverse complement strand
TGTTGCCTGTATTACGGTTCGTTGCAATGTCGCGCGGGTTATTCCCAACCCGGGTTCTGCTGCAACGCCTTGTTTACCTGACGTGCATCGTAAGGGATAGGGTGGAGATACATCCTGTCGTTCCATACGCGACCTGTGGTCGAGCCGTCCGACGCTCCGTAAGGATTGTAAACCAGCAGATTCTGCTTGTTAATCATGAGCGACGGGTTGTCGCGGAGCACCAAATAGGTCGTACCGCGCTCCGTGCCTGCAACCTTCTGCACGACGCAGATATAGTTGCCCTCGCGCAGTTTCTGCGGTATGCCGAGCGGAGCGTATATGCCCTGCCATTCGCGCTCGATGAGGTGTCCCAGATGCCAGCGCATCAAATCCTCGTAGCGGGTGTTCTCCATGAACATCTCGCAGCCTCTCTCGCGGCGGATTTCCAACAGTACGGCATCGTTCACCGTGTTGTCGAAATACCATTTCATGTAAGGGTCTGCCGATGTCGGATACGACACGTCCTGAATGCCGGCGCGGGTACGCAGTACGGCAATGGTCTTGTTCCAGTCCTCCTCGTTGAACGTGCCCAGCTCGGCCTTTGCCTCGGCATAGGCGAGCAGAACCTCGGCGTAGCGCATTACGGGCAGCGAGTTGAAACTGCGGGCACTCGACTCGTAGTAGTCGTTGTCCATGTTCCACTTGATAACCTGATAGCCCGTGCGGGTGATGGCGAAGTTCGGCGAATAGTAGTCCAGAATGTTGTTCTGCGTCTTGCGGTACTCCGGCGTAATGATGGTCTGCTGTACTCGCAAGTCGCGACCTGCCAACTCGTCTACGAACGACTTGCTCGCATATTTGGCATCGTCGGTGTAGCGGGTTCCGTCCAAATTAAGATAGGTGTTGAGGAACTGTTTGGTCATCGACCAGCAGTTGCCGTTGGTCGAGGAGCAGAATTTCCACGTTACGTCGTTCAGTATCGACTGCGACGAACTGTACTCGCGCGCCCATATCACCTCGCGGTAGTCTACAGTCTCCGAATTGAACAGTGCGCGGTACTGCGTCGTACGCGATCCCGCGTTGTCGATAATCTGATATTTGCCGCTGTTCATCAGCTCCTCGGCTGCATCGGCACACGCTTGCAGATAGTCGTTGCCCGTGCCGTATTCGTTGCTCCAAGCCTCCAAAGTTTCGGGATTTACCGCATGATACTTGCGGTAAGTACCTTCCCACAGACATACGCGCGCCTTGAAAGCCAGTGCGATGTAGCGGTTGATAACGCCGCAGTTCACATACGCCGCAGCGTCGGAGCAGTGCTCGCATGCGAAATTCAAATCCTCCAAAATCTTCGACATTACGAACTCGCGCGAATCGCGCTCCTTGTACAAGGCCACCATATCCTCTGCGTCGATAGGCGTTTCGTACCAAGGCACGCCGCCGAAAGTCTTGACTTTGGACCAGTAGAACCATGCGCGCCAGAAACGGCCTACGCCCTCGTAGTGGTCGAGCACCTCCTGCGATACGCCCGACACTTCGTGCATGTGCAGCAGGAAATAGTTGATGTTGTAGAGCATCGTCCAGTCGGAGATGGCCCATCCGGTCTGGTTGGTGGCGTTCCAGCTGTCGAGATAGTAGTTCGACAGGTTGGTGCGAGCCACATACTCGGCGTTCTGGTCTCCGTAGGTCAGAGTCGAAGCCGCCGAAGTGTACTTCACCATGAAACCGTTGGTATAGTTCACAAGACTCTTTTCGTCCGAAAAGTACTTGCCGGCATCGACCTTGTTTATCATGTCCCGATTGAGGAAATCCTCGCACGACGCGAACGTCATGGTCGAAGCGAGAGCCAACATATATAATATCTTTTTCATAATCTGCGAGTTGTTTAGAATGTGAGATTTATACCGAAGGTAATCGATTTGAGCATCGGGTAGTTATAGCCGTCGGCATAGTCACCTGCGGTCGTCGAGTTGGTGAAGTCGCTGTCGCCGGCACCGAACTCGGGATCGAAATTCTTGGTTACCTTTCTCAGCGGCGACCATGTGAAGAGGTTCTCGCCGGTAACATAGATGCGCAGACCGCTCATGTGTATCTTCTTCATCATCTCCTTCGGGAAGGTGTACGAAAGGGTGATGTTTTTCAGACGGCAGTATGCGACGTTTTGCAGGAAGTGGTCGTTCGCCTGTCCCATGGTGGTCTTGGCGTCGCCCTCGCTCGACGAACCTTTCGATGTCAGATAGCCGGTCATTCGAGGCCAGTAGGCATTGACGTTCTGATTCTCGTCGGTATAGATATTGTCGCCCGTGTGAGCTTTCAGCATGAAGCTGTAAGGACGGTTGTACTTGCCCCAGAAGAACGCAGCC
>CAZESW010000272.1:0-2346 GCA_964514795.1 uncultured Alistipes sp. | reverse complement strand
GTTGATTCGCTCCAAGCCCACCGCGGCTCGATTCTCGCCCGCGACGGCAAGCCACTCGCCACGTCGATATTCCGTCAGTCGGTCTACTTCGACTTCGGCAGCGAAGGTTTCGACAACCGCGAACGCTTCCTCGAAGACGCCGACTCGCTCTCCAAACTGCTCGCCGCCTACTTCCGCGACAAGAGCGCCAAGGAGTACTACCGCATAATGACCACCGAGCACGACCGCTGTTTCCGCCTCGTCCGCGGACGCGACACGATGATAATGCGCTCCGAGGGGCGCATAGCGCAGTGGATAGATGCGCTGTTCGGCGACGCATGGAAGAAGGAGCGCATCCACGACACCATCCGCACCCACAGTTATACGCGTCTGTTCCGCGACATCGACTTCAACGAGTGGCAGACGCTCAAAACATATCCGATTCTCGACGAGTCGCTCGGACGGGTATACAAACTCGAAAAGCACGATTTCCGCGTATATCCTCACGACGAACTCGCACTGCGCACCATCGGCCGCATAGGCGTGCAGACTCCCTACGGCATCGAGGAGGCATACCGCGAGCAGTTGCAGGGGCACGACGGCTACCAGTGGCTGCAATGCATCGCACCTCGCTTTTACAGCCGTGTGGACGGCGCCGACTACGAGGAGCCGGAGGACGGAATGGACGTGGTTACGACAATCGACGTCGATGTGCAGGACGTAGCCGCCAAGGCGCTCCACCGCCAGTTGCAGGACGAAGCGGCGATATGGGGCACGAGCATCGTGATGGAGTGCGCGACGGGCGACATACTCGCAATGGTCAATCTCGGCCGCAACTCGAAGGGCGAGTTCGTCGAGAACCGCAACTACGCCCTCGGAGCGCGGCTCGAACCGGGTTCGACGTTCAAACTCGCGGCGTCGCTCGCACTTATCGAGGACAAAGGCTTCACACTCGACCGCGTCTACGATTCGGGGCACGGAAAGGCGGTGAAGGTCGGCAAGACCAATGTCCGTGTGCAGGACTCCCACAACATCGGCGGCAACATCGACATGCTGACGGCATTTTCGCAGTCTGCCAACGTATGGTTCACCAAGGCGGTCTACGAATCCTACGAGAACGAACCGCAGCGTTACGTCGAGTTCCTGCGGTCGCTCCATCTCGACCGCACCGTCGGGCTCGAAAACATGGGCGAACTGAAACCGCAGATATTCGACCCCGTCAAGGACAAGTGGCACGGCTGGTATCCCTACACGACGCTCGTCAATATGGGTTACGGCTACGGACTCTACATATCGCCGATTCACACGCTGACGCTCTACAACGCCGTCGCCAACGGAGGACGCATGGTCGCACCGCGTCTTGTCAGGAGCATCAAACGAGGCAGCCGCACCGTCGAGGAGTTCCCGACCAAAGTCCTCGTGGATAATATTTGCAGCAGCAAGACACTCGCCACCGTCCGCCGCTGTCTGGAAGAGGTCGCGCTGACGGGTACGGCGAAGGATTATTTCGGCGAAAACAAATCGACATTCCGCGTAGGCGCCAAAACGGGTACGGCGAAGGTCGCACAGGGCAACATCAAGTACAGCGACGGCTACTACCTCGGCTCGATGGTAACATATTTCCCTGCCGACAAGCCGCGCTACACCGTCATGACGGCGATATACAAACGTCGCGGCGGCGGCCGCACGGTCTACGGAGCGGGACTGGCGGGTCCCGTGCAGAAGCGCATAGCCACGTTCCTCTACAACCGCGACACCAACTGGGCGGGCGAGGTCGCCGACAGCGACAGCGAGCACTATCCGACGAGCGTCAAGGGCGGCGACATAGCGAAGATACGCAAAATAGCGTCGCGCTTCTCGCCCCACACGACATACAGCGACCGCACGGGCTGGGGACACACGAACGTAGAGCCAAACTCGACGGTCGCCATAACGACACTCGACGAGAGCCGCAACACGATGCCTGACGTCGTGGGAATGGGACTTTCCGACGCGATTTTCATACTCGAAAACCGCGGATTGAAAGTTTCGTTCACGGGCAGCGGCAAGGTCGTCGGGCAGAGCATCGCCGCAGGCCGGGGAATCCGCCGCGGCGAACAGGTAACGCTGAAACTGAAATGATTTTAGGGACCCTAAGGACATTAGGGACCTTAGAGACTTTAACTATAAACGCAATGACTACTCTCTCAACTCTGCTGCAAGGCATCACGTACCGCAAGGCAATCGGCACGACCGGCATCGAAATCGGTGCGCTCACCTACGATTCGCGGACGGCGGCTGTCGGCAGCTGTTTCTTCGCCACGGTCGGCACACAGAGCGACGGGCACGACTACATAGCCTCCGCCGTCGGTGCGGGAGCATCGGCCG
>CAZESW010000271.1:0-2400 GCA_964514795.1 uncultured Alistipes sp. | reverse complement strand
GAATAGCCGATGTAGGTCGCCGAGTTGATTGCTATCGGGCCGGGCGTGATTTGCGACACGGCCACAATATCGGCGAACTCCGATGCCGTCAGCCATCCCTGCTGCTCGACGATTTCGTTCTGAATCAGCGACAGCATGGCATATCCGCCGCCTAAACCGAAGAATCCGATTTTCAGATAGGAGATGAAAAGTTGCAGATAAATCATCGCTTACCCTCCTTTCCCGCCGCACGGACGCTCCAAACAAGACCTGCCGCAGCACCGGCGAGCAATATGTATATCGGCGAGATGCCTGTTCCCCACACGACGAGCGCGACGGCTGCGGCAACGGCGACGAGCCACCAGCGCATACCCTTCGTCAGACCGACTATCGGTGCGATTATCAGTGCCACGACGGCAGGACGCATAGCCTTGAACGCGGCATCGACGACCGCATTGCCGCGGATATGGGCGAAGAAAACCGCCACAATCAGGATTATGACGAACGACGGCAGGACAACCCCCAGTATGGAGGCTATCGCGCCTGCATAACCGCGCATCTTATAGCCGACGAAGACCGACGTATTGAGCGAAATAGGGCCGGGTGCCGACTGCGCGACCGTCAGCAGGTCGAGGAAATCGGTTTCAGCAATCCATCTGCGGTTGTCGATGACCTCGCGCTGAATCAGCGGAATCATCGCATATCCTCCGCCGAACGTGAACAGTCCGATTTTGAAAAAAGACCAGAACAGTTGAAAAAGCATATTTTTCTCAAAAAATCCCCTTAAAGGCTTTGACGGCCTATTTCCCGATATTGTTTATCACCGACACCATCGCGGCACCCATCACCGCGGCGGTTTCGGTGCGCAGACGCTGGTCGCCGAGCGTAATCTCCTCGAATCCGCATTCGACAGCCAGCCGTATCTCCTCCGGCGAGAAATCGCCTTCGGGACCAATCATTACTATCGCATTCTCACCCGCTTCGAGCGTCGAGGCGAGATATTTCTTACCCTTCACGGGCGTATCGCAATGGGCGATGAACTTGCGCCCGTCGAACGGCTGTGCGACGAAATCGCGGAAGCGCGTCATCTCGTGCAGCGTCGGATGATAGGCTTTGAGCGACTGTTTCACCGCCGCCGTAATCACCTTCTCCTCGCGCTCGTGCTTGACGGCGCGACGTTCGCTGTGGTCGCATTCGAGCGGCACGAACTCCGCCGTTCCTATCTCGGTCGCCTTTTCCAGAAACCACTCGAAACGGTCGATGTTCTTGGTCGGAGCGACCGCCATCACGAGCCGGTAGGGCAGACGTCCGTACTCCCGTTCGACCGATACGGCACGAACCGTGCAACTCCGCATCGAATCCGAAACGATTTCGCAGCAAAACAGATTGCCCCGGCCGTCCGTTATATGCAGCGTATCGCCGACACCGAGCCTCAACACGCGGACGGCATGGCGCGACTCCTCCTCCGAAAGCGTATATTCGGGCGAAACGAAATCGGGAGCATAAAATAGTTGCATACCTCTGTAAATATTATTATTTTTGCAAAGGTAACAATTATTCAGGGAAATGAGACGTATCACTACAATATTATCGATTGCGATTATGGCGACCATACTGACTGCGGGCTGCAAGAAAGACAGCGAGAATCTCCCCAATCCGTTCTTCGAGGAGTGGACGACACCTTACGGCGTTCCGCCTTTCGACCGCATACGCGCATACCACTACGAACCGGCGTTCGAACGCGCCATGTCGCTGCACGACGAGCAGATAGAGGCGATTACGGCAGAGACCGACGAGCCGACGTTCGACAACACGCTGGCAGCATACGACGCTTCGGGCCGCATGCTCGACGACGTAAGCAACATATTCTCGATGCTGTGTGCCGCCGAGACCTCGGAGCAGATGCAGGAAATCGAGGAGCGCATGATGCCGAGGCTCGCCGCCCACTACGACAAGATACTGATGAACGACGCTCTGTTCGCCCGCATAAAAACCGTCTACGACCGACGCAACAGCATCGACCTCACGCCCGACCAGCTGCGGCTCACCGAGAAGGTCTACGACGCCTTCGTCCGTTCGGGCGCGCTTCTGAACGGGGAGGAGAAGGCGCGGCTGAAACAGATAAACGAGGAGCTGTCGGTCGCAAGCGTCCGTTTCGGCAACAACATTCTCGCCGAGAACAACGCTTTCGAGCTCGAACTGACCTCCAACGAACTCGACGGACTGCCTTCGTCGGTTCGCGATGCAGCCCGGAGTGCGGCAAAGGAGAAGGGTGCGGACGACAAATATCTGTTCACGCTCCACAAGCCGAGCCTTATTCCGTTCCTGACCTATTCGTCGCGACGCGATTTGCGCAAGCAGATGTACGAAGCCTATCTGAACCGCTGCAACCATAACGACGACTCGGACAACAAGCAGCTG
>CAZESW010000270.1:0-2435 GCA_964514795.1 uncultured Alistipes sp. | reverse complement strand
GCAAATGTCCGAAACGGCCGTTATGCGACCGAGCACTTGAACCCCGCCGCCTCGACCTTCGCGGCGATGGCCGCCAGTTCGTCGTGCGACACCTTTTCGAGCGTCAGGCACGGCGTATCGCGGGCAATCGAATAGACCATCACCTGTTTCGGCGCGATTTCGCGGACGAGCGCGAGCCATGCCCCGACCTCGCGGTCGGTCGTATTGTCTATCCGACATCCGTCGCATTCGCCGCGCAGGAACATCGTCTGCACGATAAGTTCGCCGCCGAACAGTTTCATGTTCCCGACCACCTCCGACACGCTGTAATGTCCGCACGGTTTATTCATAATCCGTACCGTTTCGTCGAATGCCGAGTCGAGTTTCAGAATATTGTTGTCCACTTTCGCCAAAGCACGCCTTACATCCTCCCTGCCGAGTTGCGTCGCATTGCTCAGCACCGACACCTTCGTATTCGGCGACAGTTCGTCGCGCAGGGCTATCGTGTCGTCGATTATTCCCTCGAATTCGTGGTGCATCGTGGGCTCGCCGTTTCCGGCGAACGTTATGACATCGGGCAAAGCACCTTCGCCGGCCATCTTGCGAAGTTGTGCGGCGAGAGCCTCGCGGACATCTTCGCGAGGGTTGAACCGGCGTTCGCCTCGATGGTCGCCGTTCCAGCCGCATTCGCAGTATACGCAGTCGAAACTGCATATCTTGGAGTGCAGCGGCAGCAGGTTCACGCCGAGCGACAATCCCAGACGGCGCGAGTGCACCGGGCCGTAAATAATATCGGTATATAAAGCGGTCATACTGTAAAATTTTTCTGTCCGGCATGAACCGACACGGGCAACTATCACGCCGAATCGCGGGACGCGCCGACGAAACGCCGTCGTTCTCACGAACATATCGATTTCTTCCGAAAAGTCATGCAAAAATAGAAAACTTTTCGGGAATTTCGTTATATTTGCCTACGTTAATTTCGCGGACAACGCACAAGCGCAAGATTGCAGAACTGACTGATAAGAAACCATTTCCGGCAGTGCAAGCAATCCCGGGCGGGAAACGGACGGCAGAAAACGCCACGATTCCGCCGACAAGACGCAGAAGCGGTGTCCGAAGCAAAAACAGCGAACATACCATGCGAATCCGCGTCTGAAATGCGTACAGGCACGATTGTAACGAATTCGGTCGCGGTTGTTGATAATTTGTCGAAAAACGTCGGGAGGCAGCCGCCCGATTGCAGGTGTTTACGCTTAATTTTGCAAGAAAGAAATTTACGCCGCATTGCGGCGTTTTTGCACGATACAATATAAATATAATATATGAAAGACAAAATAAAGGTCAATTATGCGGATGCCGTCGCAGAGTCCACGAAGTATTTCGAGGGCGACGAACTCGCCGCAACCGTATGGGTCAGCAAGTACGCGCTGAAAGACTCGTTCGGCAACATCTACGAATCGTCGCCGGAGCAGATGCACCGCCGGTTGGCTGCCGAACTCGCACGAATCGAGAACAACTACGCCAACCCTCTGTCGGAGCAGGAGATTTTCGACCTGCTCGACAAATTCCGCTACATCATCCCGCAGGGAGGTCCTATGACCGGAATCGGCAATGATTTTCAGGTCGCTTCGCTGTCGAACTGCTTCGTCATCGGCCATAAGAACCCTGCCGACTCCTACGGAGGCATATTCCGCATGGACGAGGAGCAGGTGCAGCTGATGAAACGCCGCGGAGGTGTGGGACACGACCTCTCGCACATCCGTCCTACCGGCAGTCCGGTACTCAACTCCGCACTCACCTCGACGGGTATCGTTCCGTTCATGGAGCGTTACTCCAACTCGACGAAAGAGGTTGCGCAGGACGGCCGCCGCGGTGCGCTGATGCTGTCGCTCTCGATAAAGCATCCCGATGCCGAGCGGTTCATCGACGCCAAACTCGATACCGACAAGGTTACGGGTGCGAACGTATCGATAAAGGTGGACGACGAGTTCATGCGTGCCGCAATGGAGGGACGCACCTACACGCAGCAGTTCCCGATAAAGTCGAGCGAACCGAAATTCGTTCAGAACATCGACGCGAAGAAGTTGTGGGACAAGATTATCCACAACGCATGGAAATCCGCCGAGCCGGGAGTGCTGTTCTGGGACACGATAATCCGCGAAAGCATTCCAGACTGCTATGCCGACGAGGGCTTCACGACGGTTTCGACCAACCCTTGCGGCGAAATTCCGCTCTGCCCGTACGACAGTTGCCGACTGCTGGCGATAAATCTTTACAGCTATGTGGACGAGCCGTTCACGGATAAGGCGAAGTTCGACTTCGACAAGTTCGCCGCACACGTCCGCAAGGCGATGCATCTGATGGACGACATAATCGACCTCGAACTCGAAAAGGTAGACCTTATCATCGAGAAAATCGCGGCCGACCCCGAAGACAAGGATGTTCGCTCGGTC
>CAZESW010000269.1:528-2458 GCA_964514795.1 uncultured Alistipes sp. | reverse complement strand
ACTCGACGAAACTCTCCGACGTCCAGTCCTGACTGCATCCGCAGATGCCGACAACGAAGTTGCGCAGCAGCTGCATTCCGTCGGTCGAATGGTATACTTCCGGATGGAACTGGATGGCCCATGTCTGCTCACCGTCGATACGATAAGCGGCATTGGCGACATCCTCGGTGCTTGCAATGGTACGGTATCCATCCGGCAGAGAGACGATAGTATCGCCGTGCGACATCCACACCTGCGTAGGCGACGGAAGACCCTTCATCAGAGCATCTTCGCCGTCGGCAACCGTCAGCATAGCACGTCCATACTCGCGGCTCGGTGCCGGTGCGACGTCGCCGCCGTAGGCATAAGCCAGATATTGCGCTCCGTAGCAGACTCCGAGCAGCGGCAGTACACCCTTGATGCCCGAAAGATTAGGTTTCGGAGCGTTCTCGTCACGAACCGACGAAGGACTGCCCGACAGAATTACGCCGCGGATGCTTTCGTCGAGAGCCGGAATCTTGTTGTACGGATGGATTTCGCAATATACGTTCATCTCGCGCACGCGGCGTGCGATGAGCTGGGTATACTGCGAACCGAAATCGAGTATCAGTATCTTTTCCTGCATCGCGTTACTCTCCTCTCGTATAGTTAGGGGTTTCACTCGTAATCGTAATGTCGTGCGGATGGTTCTCGATAACGCCGTTGCCCGTTACACGGATGAACTTGGCATTCTTCAACGTTTCGATGTCGCGAGCGCCGCAATAGCCCATACCCGCTTTCAGACCGCCGACGAGCTGGTAAACCGTTTCGCTCAACGTTCCCTTGAACGGTACGCGGCCCACGATGCCTTCCGGTACGAGCTTGTTGGTATTGACCTCGCCGTCCTGGAAATAGCGGTCCTTCGAACCCGCCTTCATCGCGTCGATAGAGCCCATGCCGCGGTAAGCCTTGAACTTTCTGCCATTGTAGATAATCGTTTCACCCGGCGACTCCTCGGTTCCGGCGAACATCGAACCGCACATGACGCAGTCGCCGCCGGCAGCCAAAGCCTTGACGATGTCGCCCGAATAACGCAGACCTCCGTCGGCGATAACCGCCACTCCGCTGCCGCGAACGGCACTCGATGCGTCGTAAATCGCCGTCAGTTGCGGAACGCCGACACCGGCAATAATACGGGTCGTGCATATCGAGCCCGGGCCGATACCGACCTTGATGCCGTCAACGCCGTTCTCGACGAGGTAACGGGCAGCCTCGGCTGTCGCGATATTGCCGACAACTACATCGAGATTCGGATATGCCGCCTTAATCTGTTTGAGCAGCGAAACCACGCCTTTCGTATGACCGTGAGCCGAATCGAGCACAACGGCATCGACACTCTCGGCAACGAGAGCCGCGACACGCTGCATCGCATCGGCGGTAATGCCGACACCGGCAGCAACACGCAGACGGCCCTTCGAGTCCTTGCAGGCATTCGGATGGTCCTGCACTTTGGTAATATCCTTATAGGTAATCAGACCTACCAGATGACCCTCGGCATCGACGACCGGAAGTTTCTCGATTTTGTTGCGCAGCAGCACGTCGGCAACATCCTCGCGGTTCGGGTCGCTGATGGTAACCAGTTTTTCGGAAGTCATGACCTCCTCGATGCGGCGGTTCATATCCTTCTGGAAACGGAGGTCGCGGTTGGTAACGATACCTACGAGCATCATGTCGTCATCGACGACCGGAATACCTCCGATTTTGTTCTCCTTCATCAGCGCGAGGGCATCGCCCACCGTACGCTCCTTGGTGATGGTGATAGGGTCGTAAATCATTCCGTTCTCGGCACGCTTCACACGGCGAACCTGCGCAGCCTGCTCGGCAATCGACATGTTCTTGTGAATAACGCCGATACCGCCTTCGCGGGCAATGGCAATAGCCATCGGAGCTTCGGTTACGGTATCCATCGCCG
>CAZESW010000269.1:0-518 GCA_964514795.1 uncultured Alistipes sp. | reverse complement strand
TACGAGCAGCACGTCGTCGAAAGTCAGTCCCTCCTGTTGTACTCTTTGTTCAATGAACGACATTTGCTTTTTATTTTATAATGTTTGACTTTTTGTTCTTCATATACCAAAAGGAGTGGGGCGTTTTCACACCTCACTCCTTCGCATTTCTCAGTATTGCTCCCGCTCGTTCGGGAAATCGCCCGATTTCACATCCGCGACGTATCGCGACACGGCGTCGGTCATAATCTCGTGCAGATCGGCATATCTTCGCAGGAATTTCGGCGAAAAGCCCTTGTTTATTCCCAGCATGTCGTGGACGACAAGCACCTGCCCGTCCGTACCAGCACCCGCTCCTATACCGATTGTCGGGATGCTCAGTTCCGAAGACACCCGCGCAGCCAGAGCAGCAGGAATCTTCTCGAAAACCACAGCGAAACATCCTGCATCTTCGAGCAGATGGGCGTCGTGAATCAAACGCGCAGCCTCGGCGTCCTCCTTTGCGCGAACCGCGTATGTTCCGAACTTGTGTATCGACT
>CAZESW010000268.1:0-2468 GCA_964514795.1 uncultured Alistipes sp. | reverse complement strand
GATAATGATAATGAAGATGAAAATGATAATGAAAATATAAATGAAAATGAAAATGTGTGTGAGTGTGAGTGTGAAGATGATTCGGATGCACCCGCACACACACCCGCATACACACAGGAAGAGAAAGATTTGTTCGATAAATACCAGTCGTGGCTTACGGTCTGCGCACCTACGGTGCTGCTGTTTCAGGAACCGCTGACAACGGAGCAGTTCCTGTGGCTGTACCGCACCTACGGGGCACAGCGGCTGAAACAGTGTTCCGCCGACATCCACAACAAGGAGGCCTACCTGCGCAACCGCAATGCACTGAACACATTCAAACGATGGATTCAGAACTTGAAGTTGTGAGAGGAGCGGCGATTAAGGCAGTTTAAGGTAATTTAAGGTCGCGCACCGGCATCGCCGGCGCTTTAAAGTCCTTAAAGACTTTATTCACCTTATTCGCTTTATCCGCCTTTTTGCCGCGAACAACTCTCGATTATTGGACAAAAAGCGTTATCTTTGCAGACGTTTTGGACGATATTAACCCTTGATATATGAAAAAATTGACCCTGCTTTTTTTGTCGCTCGCAACGCTCTTCGCCACAGGATGCAAGAGCGACGACAGCATCGAAATCCGCTACCTCGGCTCGGCGACGCACGAGGTGCAGACCTATACCGCCGACGACCAGAAGAATATCGTTCCGGCGGAAGCGTTCGTCCGCGGACGTCAGGTCCGGGCGAATCTGAGCCGCACCGTGACGGCGGACAAGCGGGAGTATGTCCCGATTCAGACCGACGACAAACGGAAACTCTATGTCGAATCGTCGTCGCTGGTCGGCACTTTCCGCGAGTCGGTGATGGAGCGCGAAATCTATGCCCGCACTCCGGCTTCGATTATCGGCGACCGCGAAACCTCGCAGATTGTCGGCCTCGCGGACAAAGGCGCGGCACTGACGGTCGTGGGCTACGATTCGCTGCTTGCCGACGGTTCGGTCGCGGCATACCGTGTACGGCTCGGCAAGACGGAGGGTTACGTCTACGGAAAGTATACGGTGTTCGACCGCGACGAGGCCAAACGAAACTATATGGCGGAGAAGTACGACCCGATTCACTCGGCGGTCAAGAATCCGTTCGGCGGCGGCAATGCCGTCGGCTGCGACTTCTATCCGACCGAGCGCACAGAGTTCGAGGGCAACAGGATGCCCGAATCGTGCTATTCGCTCTATCTGAACATCTCGCCGTCGGTGCTCTCCAATATCGAAGCCTACATCTCGTTCGCCAAACGTACCAAAATCAACACTTTCGTAATCGACATCAAGGACAACGAGTGCCCGGGCTACAAGGCGGAGGCGATGAAGCGTTACTCGCCGACCAACTATGCCCGCGCGGGTGCCAACAAGGAGAAGATGTACGATAATGCGGTGAAGCGTCTGCACGAGGAGGGTTTTTATGTGGTCGGACGAATCACCTGCTTCAAGGACTCCTATTTCGTCAAGGACCATCCCGACGCCGCGATTACCGAAAAGGCTACGGGCCTGCCGTTCAAGCACAACAAGGCCTACTGGCCGAGCGCGTACGACCGCCGCGTATGGCAGTTCAACGTCGAACTGGCGAAAGAGGCGGTGCGCAAGTTCGGCTTCAACGAAATCAATTTCGACTACGTCCGCTTCCCCGACCGCATGACCAAGGTCGAGAGCATCATCGACTATCACAACCGCTACAACGAGTCGAAGGTGCAGGCTATTCAGCGTTTCGTCATGTATGCCTGCGACGAAATCCACGCTCTGGGCGCATACGTTTCGATAGACGTTTTCGGCGAATCGGCCAACCCGGGATATACGACCGCTTACGGTCAGTACTGGGCGGCACTGTCGAACGTCGCCGACGTGATGTGCGGAATGCCTTATCCCGACCACTTCTCCAACGGCTACTACGGAATCAGCAAGCCGTGGAACCACCCTTATGAAATCCTGTATGCGTGGGGACAGCGCGTGAACGACCGTCAGGCGGTAACGCCTACTCCGGCGAAGGTGCGCACATGGGTGCAGGCCTACAACGTCATGCGCCATGTGGACCGCAACGGCATAGCCTACGACGCCGAGAATGTCGAGAAGGAGATTCGCGGTCTGTTCGATGCGGGACTGACGGGCGGCTATACGACGTGGCTGTCGTCGTCCAATCTCGAAAAGTACCGTCAGCAGGAGGGTGCTTTCAAGGTGGATTACCTGCGCGAGTGGAAGCGGAAGAACAAGTAGGCGGTGCGTGATAGCAGGTAATCTGCTGCGTTGCATTCGGGACTCGAACTCGGTCATTTACGTTTAATATTCCTTAGGGACCTTAGAGACCCTAAGGACCCTAAGGTCTCTATGAAAATGAAAAAACTCTTTTTTATCGCGGCACTGTTGTTCGCCGCAGTTTCCGTAAGTGCTTTCGGTGCGACGCCGGAAGGTGCGGTGCAGCCGCAGCAGGACGAAATGTCGCAAATC
>CAZESW010000267.1:0-2482 GCA_964514795.1 uncultured Alistipes sp. | reverse complement strand
GGGCATGATGGACAAGTACAACAAGTACAACGCCATCTACAAGAAGCTCAAAGGTATCGAATAATCATTAAACGATTGCTTAAACGCCATAGGCTGCCGAATCCGGCAGCCTATTTTTTTTCATAAAGGTTTTTGTTGTGAAGGGTCAGAACCCTTAGGGTCGTTAAGGAGGTCCTTAGGGATGGCTGTTTGTCGGCAAACTGCCGACTGACTGCCCCAAAAAAAAACGGGTTGCAGGACTACCCTGCAACCCATATCATCCGGGCAATCGACATTGCGGCTAATCCTCCGCCTTCGGCTCGATAAAGATATAGAACAACAGCGGCGTATAACCGAGAATCTCGGTATCGAGACTCGACGTATCGGCCGTAGTGGTCGGCATGATATACGGATTGTAACCCCCATAATAACCGCCGTAGTAATAGCTGCTGCCGAAGAACATCGAGTTATAGTTGTAATAATCGTAATAAGGCATCGACGCTATTACGGTCGATGAAGAAGAGCTAGCGCTTGCCGTTCCATTGGCTCCGTAAGCGAATCCCGACGGAGTCAGAATCGCCGCCCACTGGCCGTAATGCAGTTTCGGGAAGCAATAGAGCCAAGCATTGATTGTGCTCTCGCCCGTGCCGTCCGGAGTATAACTCAACACGGACGTAGAGCCGCTTTTCTCGAAAACCAGTTCGTTTATCTCGCGTATATTGCTGTCGACGACGAATCCGTCGAGGAATCGCAGGACATACCAAGCCTGGGCCGTTCCGGTCTTGGTCACAAGGGTTTCATCCGACATATCGGCCTTATCCTGCACCTTATCCTTGAATTTCGCGGCGAGAATATCGTTTATCTGCTTGTCCAATGCGGCCATATCGGCATATTTGCCGCTGTCCTTATACGGATGCGATACGCTCATATCGCTTATATGCTGTTGCAGGTATCGTATACCGGCATCGTTCTTGCCCGGTTCGAACTGCAAGTTATAGTATAAACCGATAAGTTTCTTCTTGTCCTCGCCGTTCTCCTCATCATCGCTGTCGTCATTTGACTGCCCCTCCTCTGCCGTCGTGCCGGTAGTCAGAGCGAGAGTCCAGCCATTCTGACCGTCCGACTTATTGTCAGGAGCGCCGACGATGGCGGTTATCATGTCGATTTCAAGGTCCGAAGGATTCTTTATCGTGCGCAGTACCTCGATGTCGAGAATCATAGGCACATTGCCGTCGAGAGTGAACTGACCGCCGAATCCTCCGTCCATATTGACACCCGACGAGGCATAGGTAATGGACGACGGAGCGTAAATGCGGACTTTCGAACCTCGGCGCAACTTGAACACCTTGTCTTTGCATACGTCCGAGTGGTCGGCGACATACTTATCGCCGAGCGTTACCTCGTTACGGGCAAGCAGGTAGGAACTTTCGAGCAGACCTATGGCATTCACCTCGCCGCTGAAATTCAGATACGGAATATAGTGGCTCGCGAGTTCGAACGTTCCCTGCATACGTGCGACAGCCTCGTTGCGATTGAGGCAGACATTGCCGTCGAGGTCGTAACCGGTAATATTATAGAACATCCACACGGAGTCCTGCTCCATCACCGGTTTACCGCCATAGTCATTATCATTGCCCATATCGGACTCATCGCCCCAAGCCACGATATCAATATAATAATCGCCTTTGGTCTGGTGATTTTCGAGAAGTTCCGGACGGTTTTTCTTTATCCATGCGCGCAGTGACCTGCTCTCCATTTCAGCTCCCGAAGGTTCATTCTCCTTTACACAGGAAACAAATGCGACGGCACACAACAATGCCGGCACTAAAATACGAGTCATATATCCCAATTTCATCATTTTGTCACTCTCAATATTTTTACGTACCATGCCACCGACGAGTTTTTCGGAACCGTTCCGACGAGATTCTTGCCGTATGCCATGTTATAAGTCATATATATCTGTACCGAGTCCTGGTCGCGACAGCCTATCAGAGCCTGCTCCAAACCCTTTATCATCTTCGTAGAACCGACAGTGACCGTCAGCGGGTCGGTCGACCAATCGAGCTTCGCAATAGGATTGACGCTCTGCGATTCGAGGGCGGATATTGTCGAACCGACATTCGACCAGTAAATATCCCGCAGCGTCGGTTCGGAACTGTTGAAGATATAGGCATCGAACAGCAAATCCACCGTACTGCCCCGCTCCACTTCGCTCCACTCCTCGCGGTCGGCATTATAATATGTAGTGATATAACGATACGTCGAGCGTCCGTGTTCGGTATAGAACGCCGGATTGTTCTCGATAACGTTTTCCACCTCCGATTCCGCGACCATGCGGCGTGTCGATGTCAGATAGCGCACGATGTCGGTCTGCTGCTTCGTGAACACATCCGTGTCGTCGTTGCATCCGCAGAGGAGTGCAAGTGCAAGAATCGATATGCCGAATAGTCGTTTCATGGTCGTATAACGTGCAAATATACTAAAATATTACTTAATATCGAAC
>CAZESW010000266.1:0-2490 GCA_964514795.1 uncultured Alistipes sp. | reverse complement strand
CCAATAAAAAATGCGAAAAAGTTTGGAATTATACTTTTTTTGTCTACCTTTGCACTCGCAAAACAGTTCGGGGTGTAGCGCAGCCCGGTTAGCGCATCTGCTTTGGGAGCAGAGGGTCCCAGGTTCGAATCCTGGTACCCCGACAAAGAAGAGCCGTTGTCATTCGGACGACGGTTTTTTCGTTTTTTAAGGACCTTAAAGACTTTAACGACCCTAACGTCTTTAATGACTAAACACACACCTCCTCCTCTGTCAAAATCCGATAATATTATGTCAAAAAAGCCAAACTTAAAATCTTATTTTTTGTAACTTTGTAGAGCCTAAAAATGTTTGACCGATAAACCTTAAAACCATAAATTCTATGAAAAAACTTTTGCTCGTTTCGGCTTTGCTCCTGCCGTCGATGCTCTCCGCGCAGGTCGCCGTTACGTCGCTGCGCACCGAACGGCTCGATTCGCCGAAAGGCATATCGCCAGAGATGGCTCCCATGTTGAGTTGGATTATCGAATCTCCGGCTAAAAATACCGTGCAGACCGCCTACGAAATCACCGTGCGCCGCAACGGCCGCCCGGTGTGGCAGAGCGGCAAGGTCGCTTCCGACAACTCCGCAGCCGTGAAATACGGCGGCGAACTGCTTCCCGATTCGCACTACGACTGGTCGGTGCGCGTGTGGGACAATCACGGCAATGTCTCCAAGTGTACTTCGTCGTCGTGGCATACGGGACTGCGCCATAGCGACTGGCAGGCGGAATGGATAACCGCCGTGCCCGAAAAGGCGTTGAAACCGGTATATTTCCGCACCGAACGGACGCTGAGAAAGCGCGTTTCCCGTGCGACGGCCTACATTACGGCGCATGGACTCTACGAGGCGTATATCAACGGCCGCCGTGTCGGCGATTACTACCTGACTCCGGGGTGGACATCCTATAACAACCGTTTGCAGTATCAGACCTACGACGTTACCGGCCTGCTCAAACCGGGCCGCAATGCCGTCGGTGCCGTCGTTTCGTCGGGCTGGTACTCCGGCGGAATGAACTGGGGCGACCCTGCGACGCGTTTCCGTTACGGCGACGATACCGCGCTGCTGATGCAGATAAATATCGAGTATGCCGACGGCACGACCGATACGATAGTTACCGACGGCGACTGGACATACTCCGGCGGCGAGGTGATTTTCGCCAATATCTACGACGGACAGACCGTCGATGCCCGGCAGTCCGACAGGAAGTGGGCGACTGCCGACGGCGTGAAATGGACGAACAGGGCGACGGTCGCGCAATTCTCCAAACAAATCCTCGTTCCGACCGTGAACGAACCGGTCGTCAAACACGCTTCGCTGCATCCTGTGAAGTATATCGTTACGCCGAAGGGCGAGAAGGTGCTCGATTTCGGTCAGAATCTCGTCGGCTGGGAGCGTGCCCGTCTGCGCGGAAATGCGGGCGATACTGTGCGTATCTACCATGCCGAAGTCCTCGATGCCGACGGCAATTTCTATACGACCAATCTGCGAAAGGCAAAGGCGGTAACAACCTGCATTCTCGGCGGCGGCGAATCTGTGTTCGAGCCGACGATGACTTTCTACGGATTCCGCTATATCAGGGTCGAGGGCGTCGAGGGCGACCTCAATCCCGATGATTTTACTGCGGAGGTCGTCTATTCGGGCTTCGGCGACAGCGGCTCTTTCGCTTCGTCCGACGAAACAATCAACCGATTGCAGAGCAATATCGAGTGGGGCTTCCACGGCAATTTCGTCGATGTCCCGACCGACTGCCCGCAGCGTGACGAGCGACTGGGCTGGACGGGCGACGCACAGGTGTTCTTCCGCACGTCGTCGTTCCTCGGCAATGTCGATACCTTCTTCCGCAAGTGGCTTGCCGATGTGGCCGCCGACCAGCGCAGCGACGGACGTATTCCGCGCGTTATTCCCGACACTTTCCCCGACAGCGACGACCGTACCTATTCGACGGGCTGGGCCGACTGCGCGACGATTATTCCGTGGCAGCACTATATGGCGTTCGGCGACATTGCGGTGCTCGAACGGCAGTATCCGAGCATGAAGGCATGGGTCGATTACATGGTGTCGCAGAGCCGCGACAACGGCTATCTGTGGAACACGGGCGACCGCCATTTCGGCGACTGGCTGTTCTGGAACAAGGCGAACGACCCCGACGGAAAATCGGCGGTTACGAGCAAATTCCTTGTCGCGCAGTGCTTCTTCGCCAACTCCGCCGACATCGTGTGCCGTACCGCCGAACTGCTCGGCAGGACCGACGATGCCGCCTATTATGCCGATGTGCGCCGAAAGGTGCGCGAAGCCTATATGAACGAATACGTTACTCCGAACGGACTCGTGTCGTCCGACACCCAGACGGCATACGTTCTCGCGCTTAATTTCGATATGCTGCCCGACAATCTTCGTGCGCAGGCTCTCGACCGCCTCGTCTCCAATATCGAGCGTTACGGCGACCATATTACGACGGGATTCCTCGG
>CAZESW010000265.1:0-2498 GCA_964514795.1 uncultured Alistipes sp. | reverse complement strand
ACGCTCTTGATGACTTTCAGTATGTAGTGCATGTCGCGTTTGCGGCATACGACCATAACCATTTTCGTGTTGTTCTTCGAATACCAGCCCGTAGCGTCGATGACGGTCGCTCCGCGGTGGGCGACGTTGTTCATCGCGTCCGCCATTGCCTTGTAATCCTTGCAGATGATGAAAATCTGGCTCGACTGCTGGTTGCCCGCCATAATCATATCGACCGTGTAGCTGAATACGGCGACCATGACGAATCCGTAGATTACGCCGTCGATGCCGACCTCGGGCGTGAAGA
The DNA here is from genome assembly GCA_964514795.1 of uncultured Alistipes sp. Classification (GTDB taxonomy): domain Bacteria; phylum Bacteroidota; class Bacteroidia; order Bacteroidales; family Rikenellaceae; genus Alistipes. The sequence goes on along the minus strand of CAZESW010000265.1, from coordinate 2,212 downwards.
GTGCGGAGGCGATGATGAACGAGTCGGACATGCGTACGATTTTGCCGTAGGAGACCGTGCGGTATTTGTTGATTATCATCGCTACGATGTCGGTTCCGCCTGTCGAACCGCCCTGCATGAAGCAGAGGGCGACGCCGATTCCCGAGAAGATTCCGCCGAGAATCGACGACAGCAGACGGTTGTCGAGTTGGAATACGTCCATTATCGTGCCGTCGGGCAGCGTGAAAATGCGCTGCATGGCCGACATGGCGACCGAAAGGACGACGACGCAGAAAATCGTCTTGATGCCGAATTTCCAGCCGACGATAAAGCCTGCTATCACCAGTAGTATGGCGTTGATGATTAGGACGATTACGCCTATCGACACAGCTCCTCCCGTGAGGTAGTAAATCAGCAGCGACAATCCGCTCGCACCGCCTCCGGCACAATGCGCGGGAAGGATGCAGCCTATCCAGCCGAATGCGTAGATGCACATTCCGAGGGTCATCAGCAGGTATTCCTTGAAGGCCCAGAATACGTTCGTTTTGCCTATCGTTATCATGATTCCGATAAAATGTTGCTACAAATTTACGAATTTTTCGCCTTGGTGTGCATCGATTTCGCACAATCTTTTTTCGAGCATCGTCCAGAGCGTCTGATTGCGAATCAGCCCCCAGTTGCGCCCGTAGTGGTACCGTGGCGGCGCTTCGCTCGCAAATCGCTCTACCACAATGTCGGGCCGCAGGCGGCGCAGTATCTCGATGAACAGGTCGATGTATTCGTCTACCTCCCAGAAGCGGAACCGCGACGGGTCGCGGTCGTATTCGGCTGCCATCGCCGTACCTGCGAAAACCTGCAACTGGTGAAATTTTACGGTCGTCAGGGGCAGGGCGTTGATACGTTCGACCTGCTCGATTATCATCCGGTCGCTCTCGCCCGGCAGTCCGAGGATGAAGTGCGCCCCGACGTGCAGACCGCGTTCGGCAGTCATGGCGACAGCCCGCTGCGCCGTCGCGAAGTCGTGTCCGCGGTTTATCGCCCACAGGGTGTCATCGTAAGTCGATTCGATGCCGTATTCGATTGCCACATAATGGTTTCGGGCGAGTGAGGCGAAATAGTCGAGTTTGGCTTCGTCCACGCAGTCGGGACGTGTGCCCACGATGATTCCCGCGACGAGCGGATGGGCGAGAGCCTCGTCGTAGAGTTCGCGCAGACGGTCAAGGGGCGCATAGGTGTTGGAAAACGACTGGAAATAGGCGAGGAAGCGTTCGGCCGAACGGTAACGGTTGCGGTGGAATTCGATTCCTTCGTCTATCTGTCGGGTTATGCTCTTGTGCGTCATGCAGTAGGAGGGCGTGAACGCGCCGTTGTTGCAGAACGTGCATCCTCCCGTGCCGACCGTACCGTCGCGGTTGGGACATGTGAAACCCGCATTTATCGCGACTTTCTGCACTCGTCCGCCCATGATTCGGCGGAAATATGCCGCGTAACTGTTATACCGTCTGTCGTCTCCCCAAGCGTACATAACGCAAAATTAGTGCTTGCCTTTCTGAAAAGCAAATTTTATTTGTTTTTCAGAAAGGCTTTAAGGTCCCTAACGACCTTAGGGACCCTAAGGACCTTAAAGAGCATAAGGTTTTGCGCGGAATTTGCGAATATGGCGAATTATTGATACCTTTGTAATGATTACACCTTAAATGAATAGGGAGTTATGGAGAAAAAACTTGAAATCGGATACCTTCATGTCGATTCGCTCGACGAACTCGCAGCCGACGACCGCGCTCTGGTCGCCGAGGCGGAAAAGGCTGTCGCAAAGGCGTATGCCGTGTATTCGAAATTCCGTGTCGGAGCCGCCGCACGTCTGCGCAGCGGCAGGATTCTGCACGGAGCCAACAGCGAAAGCGAGGTTTTCCCGTCCGGAATCTGCGCCGAACGGTCGCTGCTCTACTATGCCGAGGCGAACTGTCCGGACGACCCGGTGGAGGCTCTCGCAATCGCATCCGACCCTTCGGAACGCGAATGTTATCCGTGCGGCGGATGCCGTCAGGTGATTCTCGATGTCCAGCGTCGGCAGGGAACGCCGATACGGGTCATAATGAGCGGCGGCGGAACTGCTTCGGCGGTCGATAATGCCGAGGCTCTGCTCCCGTTCACGTTCCGTCTGTAATCCGACCGAAAAAGAAGAAACCATGTTCGAACCGAAAGATATTCTGTACGAAGACAACCATCTGCT
>CAZESW010000264.1:0-2502 GCA_964514795.1 uncultured Alistipes sp. | reverse complement strand
CCGGACGAGCAGTACAGCTGGTACCGCCTTATCAACGCGATTTTCTATTACGAGAAGGGCCCTTCGGGAACGGGCGGCGGATTCCTCGACTGGGTGTCGGCGAAACTGCTCAAAGATTTCATCGACGATGCCGACGCGAAAGTCGCTGCCGGTGTGCCTGCCGTTACGCTCCGTTTCGGACACGACGGCGTGTTCATGGGTCTGTTCAACTCGATGCGCATGAAGGATTGGAGTTACAAGGCCCCTTCGATGGAGCGTATCGAGGAGACTTGGAGGACGTTCGACATCCCGATGGCCTGCAACCTCCAATGGATTTTCTACCGCAATCCAAAGACTGGCGACGTGCTGGTGAAACAGCTGCTCAACGAGGAGGAACTCGATTTCTCGGAGGGCATCGAGAGTGACATGAAGCCTTACTACCACTGGAAGGACGTCAAGGCCTACTACGACCGCATTCTCGACGAACAGCCGCTGTATACCAAAGACTTCAAAGGACTTAAATAAATACACGATACCATGAAAAAATCATTGATTCTCTGCCTGACACTGGGCATGACCGCCATTTCGGCACTTGCAGCTCCGCCACCCGAGAATTCGGACGACCGCGTATTCTGCTACGGACTCAAACCGGCTCTCCGCCGCGTAATCACGATTCCGGACGTGGACGAATATCTGACGCTCAAATGCGATTTCCACCTCCACACCATGTTCGCCGACGCGCAGGTCTATCCCGTAGGCCGTGTCCGCGAGGCTTGGCAGGACGGACTGGACGTGATAGCGATGACCGAACATATCGGCGTACATCACAACAAGGGTCTGATGCTCAAAGACTATAACCTCCCGTACCGCCTTTCGAAGAAGGAGGGCGACAAATACGGAATGATTGTCATTCACGGTGCCGAAATCACCCGCACCAAGCCGTTCGGACACATGAACGCACTGTTCCTCACCGACTGCAACGTCTTCCACGAAGACCGCTACAAGAAGGACGAGAACGGCAAGGAGATTCGCGACAAGAAGAACAAGCGAATCCCTATGCGCGAGACCGAGATGCTCGATTTCGAGGCTGCCGAGAAGCAGGGCGCGTTCATCCAGTGGAATCACCCCGGATGGCCCGACAAGAAGTGCGACATGTTCGACCTCCACAAGAAACTCATCAAGGAGGGACGAATCCATGCCGTCGAGGTGTTCAACAACAAGGAGTGGTACCCGAAGGTGCTCGACTGGTTCGACAAGTACAATCTGCCGATGACGGCGAATACCGACATGCACAACCCGTCGGCATTCGAGTATGGCAACAGCATGCGTCCGATGACGCTGGTTTTCGCCAAGGAGTACACGCTCGAATCGATTAAGGAGGCGATGTTCGCCGGACGCATGGTCGCATTCTTCGACCAGAAGCTGGCGGGCGGCGCAGAGTGGCTCGAAAAACTGGTTCGCGCATCGCTGAAAGTACGCGTAATAGATGCCGAAAAGGGTGTCGTCGAGGTGTCGAACAACTCGGATATCGAGTTCCAGACCTACTTTACGTGGCACATGAATCCGGTGGTTTTCTATCCTCACAAGGCTGTCCGCATCGACCTGCCTAAGGGTACGGAGGTCGAGTTCGCGAACTGCTTTGCGGGTCGCAAACCGTTGAAGATTCAGTTGTGGTAGAGAAAGTGCGTATTGGGCGGCGAAAAAATAAAGTGATTAAGGCAGATAAAGTATTTAAGGCATCTAATGTCGCCGATGCGGGAATCATTAAGTACCTTAAATACCTTATGGACGGCTTTGCCGTCGCAACCTTAAACACCTTATAGATTATTCCCGCCAAGGTTATCGCACCGCTGTAAAGAAGCCCGACCCTGTCGGGCTGTCCTTAAAGACTTTAAGGACTTTAAGGTCGTTAAGCCCTTTAACGAAAAAAAGTAAAGAATTATGTTAAGCATCGCAGAAAGACACAAGTACATTCTCGATAAACTCGACAAGTTCGGTTTCATCCGCATCACCGATGTTGCGGACGAACTGAAAGTTACGAAGGTTACAATCCGCAAGGACGTGAAGATTCTGGAAAGCAGGGGGCTGCTCTACAAGGTGCACGGCAGCGCGCGACTTGCCAATCCGCATGTCGCCGACCGCGACCTGATGACCAAGAGTTCGCTCAACCGCGAGGCCAAGAACCGTATCGCGGCACGTGCGGCGCAACTTATCGCCGACAACGACTCCATTATGATTTCGGCAGGTTCGACGACATATGCACTTGCGGAGGAGATACGCGCGACTATGCCGTCGAAGACGCTCAACGTCGTGACGCCGTTCCTGAAAGTGTCGGCACTGCTCAACGAGATGGACAATATTCAGGTCGAGCAGCTCGGCGGCAGAGTCTATAAGAAGTCGTTCGCAACGCTCGGCGAGAATGCCAGCCATACGCTGACGGATATGGTCTGCTCAAAATTCTTCGTCGGCGTGGACGGCATCGACCCCGATTTGGGCGTCACGACCTCGACTATCGAGGAGGCG
>CAZESW010000263.1:0-2506 GCA_964514795.1 uncultured Alistipes sp. | reverse complement strand
CGGATCTTCAGACGCGAGTTCTCGTTAGCGCCGCAGAAGGTGTCGACCACGTAGAGCTTCTTGCCCGACAGCTCCTTGCCGGCGAGTTTCTTCAGCTCTTTCCACGCGCCCTTGGTCACGGGCTTGTTGTCGTTCTTGTACTCGGGCGACGTCCACCAGATGGTGTCCTTCGTCGTCTCGTCCATCACGAAGAACTTGTCCTTGGGCGAGCGGCCGGTATAAACGCCGGTCATCACGTTCACGGCGCCCATCTCGGTCACAACACCTTTGTCGAAACCGCGCAGGCCCTTCTTGGTCTCCTCGCGGAACAGCTCGTCGTACGACGGATTGTACACGATCTCCGTAACGCCGGTGATACCGTACTTTTTCAAATCCATTTTGTTCATAATCTGTATTTGTTGTTAAAACCTCACTTTCCTGCACACGGGGAGGGGTCGCCGCCTTCGGCTGCAGCCGGCCGCACCGGGCCGAAATCCCGCAGGACCGGAAGCCCCCTATTTTCCCGATGCAAAAATAGTAAAAAAAACGACGATGTGAAAAAAATAACAGTAATTTCAATTTTTTTAAGAAACTTTTTTCATCATTCGCTCTCGGCGCACCTGCAGGCCATGCGCAACCCGCCGTCGAAGCGGCCGGCACCTGCAAAAACGAAGCGATGCGGATCGATTCACGATCCGCATCGCATAGGCCCGACAAACGAGTCTAATGATTGTACTCGAAGCCGGAGGTAACATCGTCTTTTACAGAACTGATACCATATCCGTATTCATACGTGAAATCGCCGGTCAGTCCGAACTTGTCGAAAGCGACCACGCCCCAGGTAACGGCACTGCTACTGTATCCCACCTTCGGCACTTTATAGACAACCGTTCCGTCGTCCTGCAAGGTGAAAAGATCGCTGTCATTATCCTCCGCGCCGAAACGATACACCGAACCACTCAACACTTCGTCTTTCGTAATTCTCTCCGTGGTGCTATTCGTAAACTTTCCATGGATATAGAATCCCACAGCCTCCTCGTTCACCCGTTCGATCGTCACGGTCGTCGTCGTCGTGCTGCTACGTACCAATTTGATGTAACGGACCTCAGGCGCCACATAAGCGCTCTTGTCCATTCGCGAGGCCTTGTCGCTGGAGAGGTTGAGCGACATCACTTTGATATTCGCGCGATCGAACGTCTTCGGCGACGATACCGTATAAGAATAGATTGCCTTGTCGGTCTCCACCATGATCTTGCCCGTGAAACTTCCCGGCACGACCGACATGTAGATCGGGCTGCTCTGCGATTTTTCCGCTACGCCATCCATGGCGAACGCCGTCTCGAGCGAGGTCTTGACCGTCGTCCCCGATCCCGTCAGCTCGGGAAGCTCGCCCTCAGCAACGCTCGACCAGAAAATCTTCGTATCTCCGGCGATATTGTCGCCGTCGGACTGGAATTCGATGCTCTGCACTGCCTCGTCCGCATAGTTCTGCGAAGAATCGTAGACATAAAAAGCGATGATCGACGACAGGACGTGCATGGGTGCGAGGCACGAAATGGACTTCCGGTCATCGGAAGCCTGATGTTCCGACGGAATGCCCACCATCGGCACAGAAGCGGCTCCGTAGGTCGTCTCGCCGGCGGCACTCTGGGTCTGCTCCCCGCTGACCGTAAAGGTAACAACCGACGTGGCATACTCACCGGGGAACGGATAAATCGCCCGCTCTATCTCTGCGATTTTATAGTTGCGCGAATAGTCACTCTCCGTATTGTTGGCTTCAAATGAGAAAAGCGCGGTTCTCGGATTGTTGCCCAGATTGACTCCGGTACTTTGATAAACCTTATGGCCACCGCTTGTGCTCCACTCGCCATATGGATAGTCTCTGGTCTCGTACTCATAGCGGGCGAGCAGGCCGACTTTGGCGGCATCGTTGGCATTCCACTTCATCAGATCGGTCGCGTTGAATGTCGTACGCGTACCCTCGGTCGAAGCCGTCAGAGAGATCCGGATTGCCGATTCACCGTCGGCCGAAGTGAGGGGGGGGGTCATGTCGTCCTCCGACGAGCAGGAGACGGCGGCAGCCATCAGCGCGACAGCTGCGATTTTCGCTGCGAAATTATCGTAGAATCTTTTCATCTTCTTGGTTGTTTTAAATGTCGACATCAGGCGAATTCGTTGTCCTCACCACCTATTATCAAATCGAAATCACTGGCCGAAGGATCGTCCCACGCCGACGAGGCGAACCCCTTCTCCAACTGAATCTGCAACAACTCCACACGCGGAGTCTCATAACAAGGTTTCTCCATACTACCTAATATTAAAAGTGAATAATCGATTTTCTGTGCACCCAACGACCTTCACACGGACGAAAACGCCGCCAACCTAACCTTTCTCGCTGGAAATCTTCGACAAAATAGTAAAAATTCTTTGATTTGACACCACTATTCCGAAATATTTTTAGCAACAAATTATTACATCATTGTATATCAAACTGTTACAAACAAGGCTGTTTTCGACGATATTCCAG